>DASVRY010000462.1:0-15487 GCA_036388395.1 Chthoniobacteraceae bacterium | reverse complement strand
CGGCTGGTCGGTGATCCGGCGCGCTTTGCTGGCGGTCACGCAGATCGGGGAACAACGGCTCCGGGAGCTTTCGCGATTGCACGCGGATGCCGGCAAAACTGCCTTCGAAGCGTTGCTCGATCAGACTTCTCCCGAGCCGTTCACGCTCGCCGAATCAGCCGCCACCTTCGAAGCTCTCCAGGCCGCGCGCGGTCCGCTGGCCAAAGGCGATTTGCTCCAGCAGCGGCTCGCCCGGCTGACTCCGCTGGAAGGTAGTTATCTGGTCCGGATTCTCACCGGAGATCTGCGCATCGGCCTCAAAGAAGGTTTGGTCGAGGAAGCAATCGCCGCCGCTTTTGGCGCCACGGCCGATGAAGTCCGGGAAGCAAATATGCTCTTCGGCGACATCGGCGAAACCGCGGTCGCTGCCGCTCAGAAGCGGCTCGGCGAAATCACGCTCCGCTTGTTCCGGCCGATCAAATGCATGCTCGCCAGTCCGGAACCAACGGCCGCGGCGGTCTGGATGAGGCTCATGCAAGGCGCGAAGGAAAACTCTGGGGAAGAAAACCGAAGTCTGCACACGGAAGACCCGGCGCGGACAGCCGCCTTGCCGCGGGCTGGTTTTTCTCCGGAAGCGCAGCGTCTTTCCTCCGCATTCTGGGCCGAGGACAAATACGACGGGATTCGCGCGCAATTGCACGTCGCGGAAGGACGAGCCGAGATCTTTTCCCGTGATCTGCGCCTCGTCACGCGACAGTTTCCGGAAGTCGCGCGGGCGGCGCGCGAATTTGCTGGCAGCGCGATTTTCGACGGTGAAATCCTCGCCTTTGAGGAAGGACGTCGGCTGACGTTCTTCGACCTGCAAAAGCGGCTGGGGAGAAAAACCGAAGACGATCTCTTCCTGAGCGCGAGCGATGTCCCGGTCGTTTTCAAAGCGTTCGATCTTCTCTTCCTCCACGGCTCTTCCTTGTTGAAGGAACCGCTTTTCCTCCGGCGCAACCGGCTCGAAAATCTGCAGCTTCCTTCCGGACTCGAAGTCGGAGCGACCATCCCGATTTCTTCCGCAGATGAAATCGAATCTGCGTTTCAGGCAGCACGACTGCGCGGAAACGAAGGGCTGATGATCAAGGCAGGCGCAAGCATTTACACTCCCGGAAGACGCGGTCTCGCCTGGCTGAAGCTGAAGAAAGAACTCACGACTCTCGACGTCGTGGTGACCGGCGTGCAGACCGGCAACGGCAAGCGAAGTCATGTCCTGAGCGATTACACGTTTGCCATCCGCGACGACGCAAGCGGCGCGCTGCTGACCATCGGCAAAGCGTTTTCCGGCCTCACGGATGTGGAGATCGAGGAACTCACGGAACATTTCACCGCGACCACGCTGGCGCAGCACGGCAGCTACCGCGAAGTGAAGCCGCAGATCGTGCTGGAGATTGCTTTCGATTCCATCCAGCCGAGCACTCGACACGCGAGCGGACTCGCGATGCGCTTCCCCCGGATCAAAGCGATTCGCCGCGACAAAACTCCCGCCGAAATCGACACGCTCAGCTTTGCCCGGAGTCTCGTCGGGAACGTGACGGCCGCTCCACGTCCACCACGGCGAGAGTGATATTATCCAGACCGCCCGCATCCATCGCCAGGTTGAAGAGTGCTTCCGCAACCCGCTCCGGAGCATTCTCCCGAATCAAGATTTCGCCAATCGCGGTGCGCCCCGCCATGTCTGTCAAGCCGTCGCTGCAGATCAGGAACCGCGCGCGTTCCTGCACTTTCAGCGGATGAAAGTGCACCTCGATTTCCGTCAGCTCCGTGCGCCCGCCGACTGCCTGGGTGAGTGCATGGAGCGAGCCCGGGCGAAGATCGTCCGCCACCGAAAGCAGGCCCATTTCTCGCAGTTCCTCCGCCTCCGAATCGTCCCGCGTGATCTGCCTGAGCTGTTCTTCCTCGATGCGGTAAACCCGCGAGTCGCCGACGTTGAACGCGAACAAACCCTGGCTCCCGCATCCCAGCCCGGCCACGGTGGCTCCCATTCCCTCAAACTCTGGCTCTTTGCTTCCGCGCTCAAACAGTTCCTGATTCAGCCGCTGCAAGATCCCGCCAATCTTCGCCGGCGTGATTCGCTGGCAATCCGCTAGCGCTTCGACGACCGCTCTGCTCGCCGTGGCGCCGGCCTGATGCCCGCCGATTCCATCCGACACCGCGACCAGCCAGGGCGCTTCATCCGCGCGGATCAGCTGGGGCAAAGCATCGCTCCCGCTGGAGAGCACTCCCGCGGCCAGGCACGCGTCTTCATTCCGCTGCCGCGCCCGCCCTGTGTGGCAAAGCCAGGCGCCTCTCAGGGAAAAATTCATGCAGCGTTCACGAGCTGTTTGCCGACCTGCGCCACGTGAGAGCGACCAGCCAAAAACAAAAGAGCTGCGTGAGCTCGGGAATGCCAGACGCGCACTCGATCACTGCTCGGCGGGTGAAAGCGTGGATCGGGCGGATGGTGCCGACGGTTACACCGTGCTGCGAAATTTCATAGCTGCGGGTGAAAGCCGAGCGCGCTTCCAGGACGATCTCCGGAGCACCGGAATGAACCTGGAAAGCACGGCATGTCGCGCGCGGTTTGTGAGCTTCCGCATGCACTTTGTCCCCGCACCCCAACGTCCACCGACCACTCAGCCACCCGCCTTTCGCCACCGAGTATTCCGCCCCGGCAAAGCTGATGCTTCCTTGTTCCCGGAAGCAATCCAGAGTCAGCAAGGCGGCCCCGCATTCCACTCCAGTCACCCGATAATCCCAGGAGCAAACGGAGGTGGGAACGCAGCTTAACATGAATGAAGTTCGGTTTAGCGCCAGCACGACGCCGACTCCCCGCATTCCAAACCGCGCCATGTCGCCGGTCAAGCCACCCGACTCCTACGTCCATCTGTCGCCGGCTGCACGGCATCGGACACGAACCCCCAGCTTCGAACATTATCCCGCTAAATTGCCTCGATATCCTCACGATTTCGGCTCTCTCCTCATCGTATCGATGATCTCCGATGGTACCCTCCTTTAGCTTTTGCATCGCCTCCTCGATCACTGTGAGGGGCAAGAGAAACCACTCTCTCGGCTCGACTTGGGCGCCGAACCGATCCTTTAGTTCCAGGTCCAATCGAGCGCTGCCGAAGAATCTGTGGAGCAATGCCTCCAGCCGCTTTCGGTTGACGTTCGCGAGCTTGAAGGTTGCGGCAATTTCCACATCCGCCAGGGGATAGGTCGGATCTTTCTTTGCATGGGCGACTCGGCTCTTATCCACGGCTAAGCGAAAGCTGGCGTGCGTGCAGACCAGCACTTTGTCATCGCTGTCGAGAAACGCCTTCACGGAATCCACCTTCCCGCCGTTGTCCGTTCCCGGCGCGTCGCACAAATTCCACTTCGGCGCCATCTTCCAATCCGCCCAAAAGCCCGACTGGCTCAGCGGCTCATCGTGGAAGCTCGCGCCGATGGATCGCTCCGGCACCACGATGATCGCTTGCTTGAGCCCCTGGTGGGCCAGCTTGTCCCGCGCGATGAACATCAGCGCGCGGCTCTTGCCGGAAGCCGGCGGCGACTTAATCAGCAAATACTGCTCGCCCCGCTTCTGGTAGGCCCGCTCCTGCATCGCCCGCACCCGAAGCGCATTGGGCTGCGTGGAATTGCCGTTCTGCGCATAGGAGACGGAGGGAATGGTAGCCGTTGATCAAGGAAGCGGCGGTTTTGCCCGTTCCGCCGATGATTTCCGCCGCTCGCTTCACATCGATAATGGGTTGCGCGTATAAAGAGCGGATCAGCTTGAGTGCGTTGTCCAAACGTCGCGCGCTGGAGCGGGGCAGCACTTCACTCTCGATCTGGTGTTTGACCTGCAAGATCGCCCGGAGTCGCAGCGGAATTTCGCGCGGTTTCCCTCCACTCCGTAGAGGAAAAACCAGCCACCCCCCGCAAGTTATTCCCTTCCCGCACCGCCATCAGGTGATCCACATAGGCAATCTTGTCCGCTCAAGTAATCTGACAGGTAGAGCGCAAGCTTTTCAGAAGCTCCGTCGCAGCCAAGCCGGTAGAACTTCGATGTGACCAATCTGGACGAGATAATTGATCGGAGCAATTTCAGCGACAATCAGGATCACGGCAGAAGCTTCGTAGCTGCTTGGCGATCAGCTTCCAGATCCTTAATGGAGCAGTTCAGTGGGGCTTGATGCAGCGTTCGAGATTCTCCGCCGCCACTAGTCGCTTCCTATTCCCTCGTTGGCCGGAGGGAGATCTTGCCCTCGCGATACAGCTCCAGTGCAAGTGCTTCCCACACCCGTTGCTGGCGTTCCAGGTCGGACGAGCCCAGGACTTCTGCGAAAGACAGCCTTCATCGAGTGTGCCGGAGAATTGAACTCGACCTGCCCGCCGGCGCCCTTATAGCAGCGAAGTCACTCATCCGCGCAGTAGCGGGTCTTCCAGATCATCGTCCTCCGCAATGAGGAGCGCACGCCTGCGACCGGCGCGCTCGCGAGCACCTCCGCGGAGAAATTCGTCCGCCTCACGCGCGGCGCGCCGGGGCAAGGCTGACGCGGTATTTTTCCAGGAAGCGCTGCTCGGCCTCGGCGTGCAGATGAGGAGGATGTGCTCGCCGGCGCGCATCGTCTCGCCCGCGGCGGGATTGATTCGCAACTCGTCCGCGGCGCGCAGGGCGACGACGCTGCAGCCTGTCTCGCGCGGGATGGCGGCTTCGGCGAGCGTCTTGCCGGCGAGGGCGCGGGGCACCTCGGTCTCGCAGACTTGCAGGCCCTCAGCCACCATCAGCACGTCGGTGCGCTTGAGGTGGTTGAAGATCGTTGTCGCGCCCATCCACGCGTAGGAGAGGACGAAATCGGCCCCGGCGCGGTGGAGAGTGGAGACGTTCCGCTCATGCACGGCGCGGGAGATGATTTGCACGTCGGGACGCAGCCGGCGGCAGTAGATGGTGAGGTAGATATTTTGGTCGTCATCGTGCGGCGTGATGATGATCGCCGGGCACTCGCGCACACCGGCGCTCTCCAGCGTCGCGCGATCGGCGGCGCTGCCGTGGATGTATTTCTCCGGGTCGCGAATGCGGTCGGCTTGCGCCTCGATGATGCGGAAGTCGACATCGCGTTCCGCCAGCGCTCGCGCCGTGGCGCGGCCCACGCGCCCGCCGCCGACGATGATCACGGGCGCGTTGCTGACGTGGTAGATGCAGAAGAGCTCGTCGTAACCGCGGAGCTGCTCCTCAGAGCCGGCGAGCAGCAGGATGGAGTTGCCGTCGATCTTCGTGGCCGCCGTCGCCAGCTCGAATTGCCCGCGCTTCCAGAGCCCGAGCACGTTCACTCCGGCGTGCTCGCGCCGCCGGCTTTGCGCGAGCGTCTTCCCCACCAGCGGCGTGCCGGCGGCGGTGGCCTCGGCGATTCGCACCGCGCCAAACTCCCCGATGACATGCGCGCGTGCATCGGCGCCGATGATGCGCCGTGCGAGCGACTGACCCATCATCTCGGCGAGCTCGAGCACTTGCGACGAGCCCGCGAGCCGCAGGATATCCACGGAGTCCTCCGAATTCGCCGTGGTGACGATCGGCACACGCTCGGTGAGCTCGCGCACGGTGAAGGCGATGTTTGTGTTCGCATAATCATTGCCAGTGGCGACGACCATCGCGGCGTGCTCGGCCCGGGCTGCGCAATAAGTCTCGGGCCGGTCCACTTCGCCGAAGAGCACGTCGGTCCCGAGGTCGTGCAGGCGCAGCGCTTCCTCCAGGTCGCCGACGAGCAGCACGTAGGGATAGCCGTAGTCGCCGAGCTTGCGCATGAGCGAGGCGGAGACGGGGTCGTAGGCCGTGAGGATGACGTGGCCGGCCGTGTCCGCGGGCAGCTCGCGCGGGGCACGCGCCTGCGCCTGCGCCTGCATCCACGGGGCGTAGAAGAATTCGATGAACGTGAACGGCAGCAGGACGAGCAGGAAGATCATGCCCGAGAGCAGCACGAGGATGGAGAACGCGCGCCCGAGGTCGCTCGTGAAGGTGATGTCGCCGAAGCCGGTCGTGCTCATCACCGTAAGCGTCCAGTAAAAGCCGGTGATCCAACTGTGCTGCCGGCCTTCCGCGAGCATCACGAAATGGAAGAGGACGGAGAAGACGGTCATCATCGCCGCAAGCACGGCGATGAAACGCAGCAAGAGCCGCACGTTGCGCCGGCTCTTGGATTGGCCGACAAAAACGGAGAGCTGGGAGGTGAGGAGCTTCATGGGCGGACGGCGCGGTGCCTGCGCTTTTCATACCACGCCATGAGCGGCGTGACGGTGATGCCGTGGACAAAAATGGAGACGGTGATCGCGCAAAGCGTAAGCGAGATCAGCTGCCAGGCGAGCGCGGGGAAAGACCGCGATTCACCGCATACGCGAGGCAATAAGGCGAGCCGATGCCGCGGATGCCGAACCACGAGACGAGCCCACGCTGGGTGGCGGCACGCCCGCTTCCCGCCAGACCGGCGAGCACCGCGCGGGCCATGTGCGAGGGCCCCTTTTCCGTGTCGGTGGCGATGTCGTCCGCGCTGCCCCCGCTCTCGAGCGCGAGCACTTCCTCAGGCGGCGCATCGCCTGAGTGGCGACGCTCGACAGTACGAAAGGCAAGCCCGCCGCAAAAAATGCGAGAAAGCCATACGCAGTCCCAGCCCCACACCCCGGCGAGCGCGACCATGCCGACGTGAGCGTCATCGAGCCAACGGCGAGCCGCAGCGAGACACGCCAACGCGCATCGCGCAGCGGCACAGGCCGCTTCAAGCCGCCCGTGAACAGCGAGACGATCAGCGCCAATTCCGCCACTCGCTCCAGCAGCCGAGGATGCATTTGCGCATCGAAAGCGACGAGGCCAAAGACGAGCGGGCCGAGCGTCGCGCCCGGAAGTAGGTAGAACATCGGACCGCCTTCTTAGTCTGGCTCGCCAACGCAAACCTCCAAATAGTCCACCGCAGCCATGACCCCAGACGCCACACGCTCCAACCCATCGTTCATTCGCGGTTTCATCAGCAGCGAGGCTGAAGTCGTCTTGATGGAAACGGCAGTGCTGGCTCTCGTTTCTAGTAGTGCCGATTTTCAGCTTCGCGAACGCGGGCGTCTCCTTCGATGGGTTCACCCCTTCAACCCTCCTTAAGCATCACGCTCGGGGCTGCCTCGGTTTCTTTCTCGGCAAACAGCTCGGAGCATTTGGACTCACCCATCGCGCGATTTGGCTGGGCTTCCAAACTGCCCGACAGCGTTTCCTTCCGCCAACTCTACGGCGTAGCTCTCCTCTGCGGGATTGGCTTCACAATGAGCCTTTTCATTCGCTGCTCGCCTTTCCAGACTCTGTCCCTTTGCAAGATACGGTAAAGATCGGCCTTATCGCGGGCTCGGCACTTTCTGCCGTCGTGGGGCGGGAGTGCTGGCGCTTTCCTTCCGCACCGTCGTGCCCAAGGCGATGAACGTCTTGACGGCGAAGCAGGCCGGCTTTGACAAACACCTAGTCAGCCCGTGGATCTCGATCTCCTACGGGAGTGGCTGAAGCCTCGGGCGGCATCGCTGCGGTCTCCCAGCGGAATCGAAAACGGAGCAGAGCGAAAGCACCGCCCGTCAGCAAACGCCTCTTGGCGCGCGTAGGAGAAGTGCGACTCCGGAGACCGTCCTGCTCATCAGAAAAACGCCGCTTCTCATGGACGCCGCAGCGGATGCACGTAATTAGGTCTGCTCCGTAGTCTCCCCCCGCCGATGCGCAAGTCCGTCGTGGCAGCTGCTTACAGTGTATTCCCCCGAAGAAGTCCGGCTTCCCTTTCCATGAACCTCCGCCACTCGTTGAAGAACCTCGCCGTCCCTGCCACGGCTCTTTTGGGCCTCTTCTTTGCACCAGCCGTGTGCGGCGACATCACCTACACCTTGCAGTTCGACCCGACGTCCTCCTCACAGGCGCAGCAGGTTGCCAATTCCGTGGCCGTGGCCGCGGCGTTTTACAATCAGCACGGATCATTCAACAAGCACTGGAACGTTTATTACAGCGCCGGGATACCTACGGCCGAAGCCAATTACGATGGCTACATGGGATACGGCGGCACTCGCAACGAACGGGTCGTCTTTCACGAGGCCAGTCATACCTTCGGCATGGGAACCCGACCGAATTACTCCAGCCTAGTCGCAGGGGGAATTTGGAAGGGGCAATATGGGAACCAGGCGCAATTCGACACCTTTAACGACTTCGCCGATGGGCTGCACGGCGATAGCCATGCGATCTGGCCCGGCGGATTCAACTTCGACAACGAGGACGGCGTGATCCAGCGGTTCTGGCACACGCGCATCATGGCCGGCATCCGAGCGGACATGGGGATCCTCTCCTTTACTAGAGAGGCGCTCAACGAGTCCGTCGTCGCTGGAGAGACGGCTGAGTTTCGCGTCCAGTCGCCCCTCGCCTCGACCTGGCAGTGGCAGAAGAATGGAGTTGCACTGACGAATGGCGGGGACATTTCGGGGGCGAGGACCGCAACCTTGCGGATCGCCAATGCAGAAGCGGCGGATGCGGGCAGCTACCGGTGCGTGGTCACCGGAGCGGCGGAAACGCTCAACAGCCGAGCTCGCCAGCTCTGGGTGCATGCCGCCCCACAATTGGGCCAATGGGATTTCAACGGCAACGCGAGCGACAGCTCGAATGGACTTCACGGCACCGCCTTTGGCTCGCCGGGCTACGTGACGGGGAAGATCGGACAGGCCGTCGATCTGGACGGGACGGACGACTACATCGATCTGCCGGATGCGGTGGGCCGCACGAGAGATCTCACCATCGCGTCCTGGGTGAATTGGGATGGCGGAAACAACTGGCAGCGCGTCTTTGATTTCGGCAGCGGCACCTTCCAATACCTCTTCCTCAGCCCCAAGTCCGACAATGGAACCATGCGCCTGGCTTTCAAGGACATGATCAACGGCAAGGACCTGGAATATCAGGTCAACGCTCCTGCGCTGACCGTGGGGCAGTGGGTTCACCTCGCGGTGGTGCTGCGCAGCGGCTACCTGACGCTCTACGTCAATGGCCAGGCGGTGGGATCAGCGTTCGACCTTCAGAGCAGCCCGGCCGCTTTCCCAGCCACCAACAACTACATCGGCAAGAGCCAGTTCGCCGATCCGCTCTTCAATGGGCGCATCGACGACTTTCGCGTTTACGGCAAAGCTCTGGCTGGCGCCGAGGTCTGGTCGCTGTGGGGGCAGAGCGCGAACCGAGCGCCCGTTTTCAACCCCGCGATCATCACCCTGGCGGCCGCCAGTGCCTTGCAGCCCTACCTTGGACAGACGCTCGCTCCTTTCGCGAGCGACGCGGATGCCCACCCGCTCACCTTCACCAAGCTGTATGGTCCAGCTTGGCTGACTGTCGCGGCAAACGGCGCCTTATCGGGCCAGCCAGGCGCGGGTGACGGAGGTCAGAACACCTTCATCGTGCGCGTGACGGATCCCTCAGGCGCCAGCTCGGATGCCACCGTGCAAGTCCAGGTCTTCGCGCCGCTCGCGGCGCCCGTGACGGCCAGCCCGTCTGCTCCGGCGATCGATGGCGAAGACGTCTACTACCTCCCGGGCAATCTCCCGGAGAGCGGCACCATCGGCGGGACGGCCACCGCCGGTGACAACGATGAATTCACCTGCGTCGCGGAGAGCCGCTCCAGCAAAGGGCAGACGTTCACCACCGCCTCACATCCGCAGGGCTATTTCTTCCAGTCTTTCACCTTCCAGCACGTGAACTGGCCGACCTTCACTACCCCCGGAACATCCTACGACATTCAGCCCGGCGACCAGTGGGAGTTCCAGATCGGCACCATCAGCGGCACCACCAAAACTGCTCTCTTGAAATACGTCGCGACCTACGATGGCCTCGCCCTCACTGGTGGGGGGAATAGCGGGACAGGGCGCTTTCTCACGTTCAACGTTTCCGGACTCGGCGTGCAGCTCGCGCCAAATACCACCTACTATTTCGAGATTGCTCCGCTCACGGGAGATGGCTTCTTTGAACTGAATAGCTCCGGGAGCGGCGCCTACACCGGCGGCACGGCCTTCCGGGGCAATACCGCGGGGATGATCGGCACTGGGGTCAATCCGCTCGTGGGCGACTACGCTTTCCACGCGAATCTCGAAGCCAGGGTGGCCGCCGCTCCGAGCACCGTCGCCTACTGGGACTTTGAGGAAGGCATCGCCAACAGCTACGTGCCCTACGCGCGCACGACTGCGGGCCAGTATGATGGCAGCATTCTTGACCGCTCCGGGCGCGCGAATCATCTCTCCTCCTGGACCGCGAGTTGGCACTGGTATCGCAGCCAGGTCCCCGGTGCCACCATCCCGCGCACCGGAGCCGCGAACACCTTGAGCCTCCAGAACGCGGGAAGCTTTCCAGCCGCCTCTACGGTCGGCACTTCGCTCACCAGTTGGAGCCCCACCGCGTGGACCATTGAGGCCACCATCCGGCCAGATGATGCGACGAATGGTTTTCAAACGTTCATTGGGCGCGACAGCTTGGGTGCCAATGCCGCCGACCCTTCCCTTGCGGCGGTTTACTTTCAGGTCACTCCCACGGGCGCCCTGCAAATCGCGTTCACCGACGCTGCGGGGAACAATTGGAAGGTGACCTCGGCCGCCACCGCAATTCAGGACGCGAAGTGGCACGCCGTGGCAGCGACCTCAAATGGCAGCACACTTTCGCTCTACCGGAAGAACATCAGCAATGGGGACGCAAACTACACCTTGCTGGGAACGGTGGATATTTCCGCCAGCGCGAATCCGGCGATGTCCACCGGTACAGGTGACGGCGCCGATTGGGACGCGGGAGTTTTCACCATTGCCCGCGGGCTGTATAATGGCGGTCACGCGGACCGGTTCGTCGGCCACTTGGATGACATCCGCTTTTCCGACGGAGCACTGAATCCTTCGGAGCTCCTCTACAGCGCTCCGCCGCTGACCCCGGCGCAAAGTTGGCGACAGACTTACTTCGGTTCCACGAGCAACACCGGCAACGCTGCCGACGATGCCGATCCGGATCAAGACGGCATCAAGAATCTGCTGGAACGCGCCTTCGGCGGAAATCCCACGGTATCCAATACAGGCATCCTTCCCACCATTGATCCCACCTCGCCGCTGCTCACCATTGTCTATACGAGGGCAAAAGGCTTTCCCGACCTGACGTTTATGGTGCAGGAAAGCTCCGACGAACCGCTGAGTTCGTGGACTACAGCCAGCGGGACCGAGGTTGTCACCGATCTAGGCGCCACCGAGAGGGTGAGGCTGACGGTCGATCCAGGCACCGCTGGACGAAAGTTCCTGCGCGTTCAGGCGATTCAGGCTCCATAGCCCAGCAAATCCCCCTTTGGGCGGCTGAGGTCTACGGAAACCGTCGCCACGCTGCGGACGCTGTGCTTCGCAGTCACGGAACGGCACGATCTCGCCCGGGACAAATTGAGGCGCGCCGTGGATGAATTAGAGTCGGGGCAGAGCGCGCCTCGCCAGAGGCGACTTGGAAGCCGGAAAAGCAGACCTCGCTGCGGCGGCGAGCGACCGCTCACCAGCCTAGAGCGCGGAAGCTCGCGCTAAAGACCTTGGCTGAGTCGCTTTAGCTCCTGTCTGGAAGCGTCAGCGCGGAGCCGATTCGCCAATCACCGGCCACGCCTCGGAATCCCACGAGAGGGGCAGCAGACGAAAGCGCGACCGGCCAGCCAGCTCTCCATTGTAGTAATGATGCGCGAGCCACTCGCGACCCTGATGTTCGTGGATCGATGGGTGTCCGGGACCGATCCAGCGACCTTCGCTCTCCAGGATGAGCGTTCCGCCGCCCTCCACCAGATCTTTGCCACTCCGGTCGAGATACGGTCCCTTCACAGAGCGGCTGCGTCCAACCCGGATCTCATAGGTGCTCTTCACCCCGCGGCAGCACTTCCCCCAGTTGACAAAAAGGTAGTAGTAGTCTCCCCGCCGGTGCAGGAATGGCGCTTCGATCTCGGGCTTCCAGGCGAGGCGCACTGGCCGCTGTTCCGGGTTCCGTTGCATCCCCGTCGTCGGATCGAGCTCGATCAGGTGAATGCCATCCCAAAATGATCCGAACGTCATCCAGAGAGAGCCATCTGCAGGGTCTCGGAAGATCGCGGGGTCGATCGCATTGTAGCGATCTTTCGCCGCGGAAAGGACGACCGGCCCGTGATCTTCCCATCCCCATTGATTGGAAGAGGGATCGAGGCTTTTGCCCGTGGCGAGACCGATTGCGGAGACATTCTTTCCGAAGGTGGAGACCGAATAATAGACGAGGATCCGGTCCCCGATTTGAATGACGTCGGGCGCCCAAAGATGACCGCGGTTGCCCGGCACCGCTTCGGCATGCCATGCCGGAAATCTCCCCTCGGCGAACACGCGTCCTTCTCTGACCCAGCTGCCCGTCGGACTCTCGCGAAAGAGCAAGAGGCCGGTGCCGGTCGCGAAGAATCGGCGCACGCCATCCTTGGTGATCACGGTGGAAGGATCGTGAACCTTTTCGGGATCGGGCATCCGAGGGCCGGAGGAAGGAGCTTGAACGGCAGGCTCCGGAGCGGGGGCAGCGGGCGTGGGGTTCTGCGCCACCACTTCTGCAGTCAGCAGCACGGCGAGGAGAAGACTCGGGAATCTGTGCATCACGCGCGAATCCTACCTTTGCCCTGCGAGAAGCGCACGCTGCTTTGATGCGGACGGCGGTTTCACACCGGCCAATGCTCGGCGGCTGGCAGCACGGTCGCAACTGCTGCTCCGAGAGCGTTTTAGAAGCGGAAGACGTTCAGCTTCGGGATTTGCCAGAGTGGAGATTCGACGCGGAGGGGCGGAAGCGAGCGGCTGCGGTTCAGCTCTGCGCCCCGCGATAACGCCCGCAAGCTGACCCTAAACTGATTCCGCGCTCTCCGGGCCGCGCGCGAAGGACCACGAGCAAGTCGCGCCCCCCGTCGTGCTGCGCCCTGGCTCATCACCGAGCGCGCCAGCCGGCTCTTGCCAGGTCCCCGGATGCCGCGGTGAGGCCACCACGCTCCTTGCCGATCGGCGGAATGGCCTGCGCCTCGATCTTCGCTTTGCGTCGGGCCACGGGCTTCTTTGCCTCCGGAAGAGGCGCGGACCACACGTGTCCGCGCCGCTCTCCACCAGGCAGTCGCCTTCCCTTTCACAGATCGGGAACAGCCAGCTTAGGACAACAGGAGCGATGAACGCCTTTGGTGATTCCTACTATAGCTAAGCGTTCGCTAGAGTGCTGTAGATGACTAAGAAGCCATGAACTTCCGGCCTATCACCAGGTGAACAGTGCGCGACAGGACAGCACTCTCCTAAGCTTTGCGTAGCTGAAATGTGGGAGAAAAGCCTTCGATGTAGTTCGCGTTCAGGTACGTGACGAGCCTGACGCCAAGAGCATCCCCCGAGTGTAAATCTTTGGGCTCAATCAATCTTCAATGCGTAGGCATGCTCGCTGGGCGCGGTTGCGGGTAACTGAACTTCGAGGCCATTTTCGTTTTGCGACCACTGCAGCGGTGCGGCGGCTCCGAGCAAGTGCACCGATTTCACGGCCCGGGTATGCGGCGCGGTTTTCCCGAGAGATTTCACCAAGAGGCGCCCGTCTTTCGGCCAGCCAGGCGTGATCGCGTAGAGCGTCTCGCCTTTGGTCGTGAAGCGGAAATCCTCCGCCGTCGCAGGCAGGCTGCTCCCGGCCTTGGCTCCCTTCGCGCGCCGCTCCGCGACGGTATCGACGGATGGTCCTTCGCCGTAAATCTTCCACGGGCGCGTGCCGAAGATGCACTCGCTATTCACCGCCATCCACGCGGCGATGCTTTCGAGGATCTTCCGCTCTTCTTCATCGATCGTGCCGTCGCCGCGCTGGGGAATGCTGAGGAGCAGGTTGCCGTTCTTACTAACGATGTCGGTGAGCATGCGGATGATGTTCCCCGGGTTATCGTACTGGTGGTTGGTGAGGCGGGAACGCTCGTAGTGCCAGGAGCCGATGCAGGTGCCGGTCTGCCACGGCTCCGGGCGAATCTCGTCGCTTCCAAACCGTTCGCGGTTCCCGACGAGGGCGTAACGATGCTCCGGCGGGAACTGGTCCATGGCATTGGTGGTGATCACCGCGTCCATCTTACCGTCGTTCCACTTCAAGCTGGCATTGTAAAAATGCGCCGCAAAGTCCAGGCCTGTCGCGCCGAAGGGCAAGCCGGCGTTATCCAGGAAAACGAAATCTGGACGATAGCTATCGATGAGATCCTGCGCGCGCAGGAACCAGTTCGAGATGAACTTCGGGTTATTCGGGGTATCGTCTCCCTGCCACTTATTGTTAGCTGCGCGCCAGGCGGCCGCTTCCTTCCGAGTCTTAAACCCGTCCGGCATCACGATCTGCGGTCCGGTATAAAGTTCCTGGGGATCAAGCCCTTCCCACCACTTTCCTTTGCCGTCCTCCTTGCGCAAGGTGAAGGCATCAAAGCGCGCGCCGGGGATCTCTCCCTCGGGATCATAACCATACGCCGCTTGATACCAATGCCACGCGTGGGAGGAATGGTTGCTCACTCCGAAACGGAGGCCACGAGCTAGCGCCGCTTTCTGCCAGTCGCCGACCACGTCCCTGCGTGGCCCGACGTTGACGGAATTCCAAGCGTGATGCTTCGACTCATAGGCATCGAAGTTGTCGTGGTGATTCGCCATCGCGACGAAGTATTTCGCCCCGGCGCGCTGATAGAGATCCATCAACTTCTCGGGCTCCCACTTTTCAGCCTTCCACAGGTTTTCGATCTCCATGAACCCGACCTTCGAAGGGTGCCCGTAGGTTTTTACATGGAAGTCGTAGGTGAAAACCGGCTTTTGCCGCCCCCACTTTTCTTCCTCGGGCAGGTACATCCGCCGGGCATACCAGTCTCCCATCTCCGGCACAGACTGCGCGGACCAATGTGCCCAAATGCCGAACTTTGCATCCCGAAACCACTCCGGCGCGCGGTATCCTTTGCCTAACGAATCCCAAGTTGGCTCGAACGGACCAGCGGCAATCGGATGCCGCGGAACCACGACCTCTGTCGCCGGCTTGGACAGTTTGTCCGAGACGGCTGGCGGCACATCTTGGGCGCGGAGAATCGCGGCATCAGTGAGGCAAACTGCGGCGACGGCAACTAACGTCAAGCCGGCAGAGTTCAATCGCGGGAAGCAGAAGAGTTGATTCATGAGGGTATTCCCATGAGTACCCGGACGGCCTGCCAGAGGCCAGCGCTGATTCCGTCGCAAAACTTCACCTATCAGACCACTCCGCTCCCACTCGAGCTGACTCGCCGAAACGCAACCGCTACGTCCCGCTCGGTCGAGCTCCGCCAGGGCATCCGATGATCGGCTGACGCGATCGATGGATCTCAGCGTTTGTTAGGGGCCGATGAGGAGGCGGTAAAACGTTTTCGACTCTTCTGGAGCGGGAGAATCGGAAAATTGAAGCGGCGCGCCTCCAGGTTGCGCCGGGCCGACGTTGATCCAGGAATCCTGTTTGAGC
>DASVRY010000461.1:0-6562 GCA_036388395.1 Chthoniobacteraceae bacterium | reverse complement strand
CTGCCGCCCAGCAGTTGACCCGTTCCCCTGCCGCGCGCATAGTCCGCGGCTCGCGGCGCTTGGCCGTGATCCACTTTTCCCTGACCATGCCGCTCTCCCGCACCCGTAATTTCTGCATCATCGCCCATATTGACCACGGAAAGACCACGCTTTCTGATCGGCTGCTGGAATTCACCGGCACGATCCAGAAGCGGGACGCGCAGGATCAGCTGCTCGATGCGATGGACCTCGAGCGCGAGCGCGGCATCACGATCAAGATGCATCCGGTCGCGATGACCTACAAAGCGAAGGACGGCCACACCTACAAGCTGAACCTCCTCGACACTCCAGGCCACGTGGACTTTGCCTACGAAGTGTCGCGTTCTCTCGCGGCGTGCGAAGGGGCGCTCGTCATCGTCGATGCGGCGCAGGGCGTGGAAGCGCAAACCGTCGCGACGGTTCACCTCGCGAACAAGCAGGGGCTGACGATCATCCCGGTGATCAACAAGATCGATCTGCCGAATTCCGACATCCCAACCGTCAAAAAGCAGCTCGAGGAGATCCTCTCGATCCCGGGGGAAGAGGCGCTGCTGGCGAGTGCCAAGGCCGGCATTGGCATCGAAGAGATCCTCGAGGCGGTGATCGCCCGCATACCGGCGCCGACCAAGTGGGAAGACGAGAAGGTGCGCGCGCTGGTCTTTGACTCGACGTTCGACGCCTACCGCGGCGTGGTGACCTACGTCCGGATGATGAGCGGCTCGATCAAGGCCGGCGACGGCGTGAAGATGATGAGCAACAACCGGCCGTACGAGGTAAAAGAGGTCGGTGTCTTTCGGCCGAAGATGGTTGCCATGCCGGTGTTGCATGCGGGCGACACGGGATACGTGATCGCTAATATCAAGACGACGTCGGAGATCAAAATCGGCGATACCTTGACTGGCACCTTTGCGCCGGCGACAGAGGCGCTCGCCGGTTTCCAGGTCGTGCAGCCGATGGTCTTCAGCGGTATCTATCCGATCAATACGGCGGACTTCGAGCATCTAAAAACCGCCATGGGGAAGCTGCAGCTCAACGACTCCTCTTTCGTCTTCCAGGCGGAGAGCAGCGTCGCGCTGGGCTTTGGATTTCGCTGCGGGTTCCTCGGTCTGCTGCACATGGAGATCATCCAGGAACGGCTCCGGCGCGAGTACGACATGGACATCATCGCGACCTATCCATCGGTCATCTACGAGGTGGAGAAGACGAATGGCGAAATCCTCCACGTGGACAACCCGGAGTTCCTCCCGGATGCGAGCGTCATCCAGGAGATCCGTGAGCCCATCGTGAAGTGCTTTATCATGGTGCCGAACGAATATATCTCGCCGCTCATGCAGCTCATCCTCGATAAACGCGGCCTGCTTGATCACACCGAAACGCTGGACACGCGTCGAGTCATGCTAACCTGCGTGCTGCCGCTCAACGAGATCCTCGTCGACTTTAACGACAAGATTAAGTCGATCACCCGCGGATACGGCTCGATGGATTACGAGCATGCGGGTCACCGCCCAGACAAGCTGGTGAAGCTGGACATCCTCGTGAACGGTGAGCCGGTGGACGCCTTTAGCTCGATCGTGCACCGGGAGAAAGCGGAATCCCGCGGACGCCAGCTTGCGGCGAAGCTCAAGGAAGTGATTCCCACGCAGCTTTACCAGGTCGCGATCCAAGCGGCGATTGGCGGCAAGATCATCGCGCGTGAAAGTGTCAGCGCGATGCGCAAGGACGTGACCGCGAAATGCTACGGCGGCGACATCAGCCGAAAGCGCAAGCTGCTCGAGAAACAGAAGGAAGGTAAGAAGCGGATGAAGAGCATCGGCCGGGTAAACATCCCGCAGGAAGCTTTCATTCAGGTGCTGAAGTCCAACTAGATAGCCGGGGCTCAAAACCACTCCCCACATCCTGGCGTACCGGCTCCGGCCCGTGTCGCAGCAATTCAGCGGCCGCTTTGCTTCAGCTATCCAGCCGCTGTCTTTTTCTTCTTCTTCTTGGGAGCGGGCGTGCTGGTCTTCTTCGTCACTGTCTTCTTCAGACGAGAGTCAGCTTTCGCTTTTGATGGTTTGTCAGTCACGGCAGCCGACGCTTTCTCTTCCGTCGGCTGCTCTTCGACTCCTGTTTGAGTTGGGGCGCTCGGCTCCACTAGAGTTGTGTCTTCCTGTTCTGGCCCATCCGCTTTGCTGGCAGCGATGCTATCGCCGGTGCGCAAGCCGGGGATACGGGCGTAGCCGAGGAAATCCGTCTTCGACGCCTTGGCGCTCGCGCCATCTGTGCGGGGCATCTTGAAATCAAAAACACTTACGCCCCACCGCGACTTGCCGTCGTAGGTGCGTCCGTCGCTCGAGCCAAACATCACCCGCTTATTCCCGCGAAGCTCCGTCCCGAGATAGATCATCGAGTGGGTTACCGGTGGATCCCGATCAACCGAATAAGTCCCGCTCCAAAACAGCAAGTCCCCAGGCTGTAGGTCGCTGAATTCAAAGCTATCGGCTTTCTTCCCGACCACGGCAAAAAACTGTCCTGCCTTACGTGCCCAGACGTATTGGCCACTTGCGTCGCGCGGCACATCCTTGAAACCCTGCTCCCGCAGCACGTAGTAAATCGCCCCGGAGCAATCCATGCCGCCGTTCGTGGGATCGGCCGAGCCGTAGGTGTAGGTCAGGTTGCGCTTGGTCAGAGCGAGTGAGTTCCGGATGAGCTGCTGGACTGGGGGGGGTTGCGTGCCAAATTCCGCCAGCGCCTCGGGCTCGATGCTCGCGTTAGCGGCCGGGGGGGCTTTCGGGGAAGCGGCGGGGTCGGTCGAAGCCGGAGCCTCGATGGAGCCGGGCGGCGGAGTTGGGGCAGGTTGAGTGGGCGCGGAGGATTGAAGTGCCGGAGCAGCTGTCGAGGATTTGGTAGAATCCCGCGTTCCCGCCGATTTGCCGCTGCCTGAGGGAGTCGGAAGCGGCGCCAGGACGTCCTCTGTGCTCTGGGAAACAGCCGGAGCTTCGGGCCGCGGCGTTGAAGATGGTTTCCCTGCGGAGCCACTCATGGAACTCGGCCTCGCCGCCGGGGTAGCCTTCGGTTTAGCGGTCGCGGTGGGGCTGCTCTTGGGCTTCACGCCACTTGTTGTCGTCGCCTTCTTCGGGCGAGGCGTGGCCTTCTCTGCCGTGGATGTGGCGGACTTCTTCTTCGTCGCGGCAAGCGCCCCCGGCGCGAGCCAAAAAAGAGCAGTGACGACGAGGAGGATTCGGAAAACAAGGCGACGCATCCTGAACCATTCGGATTCCGCGCCCGCAAGAGAGGTAGAGCTGATCATCATCATGCGGTATTCGCTAATTCTTCGAGCAAGGCGCGGTTCAGCCGGATGCCCGCCTCGAAGTTCGCCACTGGAAAATTCTCGTTCGGGGCGTGCGCCCGACAATCCGGCAGCGCGAGCCCCAGGAGCAGCGTCTCCACCCCGAGGATGCGCTTGAAAGTGTTCACGATAGGAATGCTCCCCCCTTCGCGGATGAGTGCCACCTCCTTGCCAGGAAAAGCGCGCCGCAGCGCACGTTGGGCAGCCACGCCGTCCGGCGAATTTGGGTTGGTGACATACGGCTCGCCGGCATGTCCGCCGGTCATCTCGAGCCGCACTCCCGGCGGACAGTGGGCAAGCAGATGGACGCGCACCTTCGCCATAACCACCTCCGGATTCTGTCCCGGTACAAGGCGGAAGGTGAGCTTCGCAAATGCTTCACGCGGCAACACCGTCTTTGTGCCGACACCCTGAAAACCGCCGCCGATGCCATTTACCTCAGCCGTCGGCCGCGCCCACGTGCGCTCGAGACTGGTGTAGCCGGCTTCACCGAAAAGCTCAGGGGCGCCCGTAACGGCGAGAATTTCCTCATCGCCGAAAGGCAGCCGCGCCCAGGCTTCGCGCTCCCATGGTTCTAGCGGCGGGATGCCGTTGTAAAAGCCCGGCACAGCGACGTGCCCTTCGTTGTCGTGCAGACACCCGAGGAGCCGGGCGAGTGCAGTCGCTGGGTTGGCCACGGCTCCGCCGTAAATGCCGGAATGGAGATCCGTCGCGGGGCCGGTGACCTTGAGTTCGAGCGCTGCGATGCCGCGAAGTCCATAAGTGAAGGTCGGCTGCCCCGCGCCGACCATGCCGGTGTCGGAGACGGCGACCAGATCACACTTCAACTCCTGACGGTGTGTTTTGAGGAATTCCTCGAGGTGCTCACTGCCGATTTCCTCTTCGCCCTCCACGAGCACGATAAGGTTGAGCGGCAGCTCTCCAAGCTCGCGCAGGGTCTCCCCAATTCCAAGGATATGGGCGAGGATCTGGCCTTTGTTATCCGTCGCGCCGCGAGCGAAGATGACGTCATTGACGATGCGCGGCTCGAATGGCGGGGAATCCCAGAGCTCCAGCGGATCCGCCGGCTGCACGTCGTAGTGACCGTAGATCATGACCGTCCGTCGCCCCGCTTGATGCTCGTTGCGGCCGATCACAATGGGGTGCCCGTCGGTGGGGTGCAATTCCGTCGCGAGGCCGCTGTGGCGCAGCTTCGCAGCGACCCACTCAGCGCAAGCCGCTACATGATGCTTCTTTTCTGGATCGGTCGAGACGCTGGGAAAGCGCAGAAAAGTAAGCAGATCATCAAGGTGCGCGGGATTCATCTCGTCGAGCTTATGGGGAGACTGGCCCTTCGCTCAACCCATCACTGGCAGTTAAAACGACGGCCCTTAAAGGGAAGTGAGTCGGTTTAAGGAGCAAAGTTTCCGTGGCAAGCATCTGAATTGATAATACTATAGGCACCATATGTCCCCCCGGCTGATCCTGTTCCTGATGTTCCTTGCGCTCTCCACCGGGGCATGGGCGGGTGAGCCGGTGATTTCGGAGTTCATGGCCAGCAACTCCAACGGCTTGCAGGACGAGGAGGGCAAATACTCCGACTGGATCGAAATCCGCAACACCGACTCGGTCGCGGTGAGCCTAAATGGCTGGTATCTCACGGACGATGCCACCAGCAAACGGAAGTGGACCTTCCCTGATGTCACACTCCCGGGAAACGGTCAGCTTGTGGTTTTTGCCTCCGGCAATAATCGGCGCGTCGCCGGTCAAACGCTGCACACCAATTTCTCCCTCGCTGCGGATGGCGAGTATCTTGCGCTGGTGCGTCCGGATGGCGTCACGGTGACCACGGAATTCGCGCCCAGCTATCCACCCCAGTTCTCGAACATCTCGTATGGGACGGCGCGAGCGGTTCAATCGGTGATTCTTACGGATAAAGGGAGCAGTTGCCGGGCGTTGATCCCCTCTTCGAATATCGGCACCATCTGGCGCCAACGGGCGTTCACCGACACTTCCTGGGCAAGCGGGACGCTGGGCGTGGGTTACATGAATAGCAACGCGAACCCAAACATGAGCGCCGACATCGGCCTCAATGTCAGCTCCATGTATGGCGGCAACAACACCGTCTACATTCGCGTCCCCTTTAACGTAACCGACCCCTCCACGATTTCGCGGCTGATCCTGCGCTGCCGGTACGACGATGGGTTTGCTGCCTTCGTGAATGGAACCTACGGTGCACTGGCGAACTCGCCAGCTCTCGGTTCGCTGGCGTGGAATTCCGCCGCGACCGCGAATCACGAAGGCAGCACCTTCGAGAGCTTCGACGTGACTGCCGCAGCTTCCGGCCTCGTGGCGGGGACGAACATTCTCGCGATTCACGGGATGAATTCGAACAACGGCAGCTCTGACCTGCTAATCCTCCCGCAG
This sequence comes from Chthoniobacteraceae bacterium, assembly GCA_036388395.1. Classification (GTDB taxonomy): domain Bacteria; phylum Verrucomicrobiota; class Verrucomicrobiia; order Chthoniobacterales; family Chthoniobacteraceae; genus DASVRY01. Next base: position 810 of record DASVRY010000461.1, on the reverse strand, counting down.
CTGGTGGCAGAAGTCGCGACCGGCGCTGCCGGCCAAACCGGCTACTTCAAAACCTCAACGCCGGGCCAGGCGAACGGCGGCAACGACAGCGTGCAACCCCCACAAGTGATCGCGTTCTCCGTCCCAGGTGGAATTTACACCAGCACGGTGACGCTCACGCTCAGCGGGGCGGCGGCGGGTCAATCGATCCGCTACACGACCAATGGCAGTGAACCGACTGCCTCGAGTGCCCTTTACACAGGCCCGTTGAACGTCAGCAGCAGCACACATATCCGCGCGCGTGTCGTGACGAGCGACGGTTCGCTTGGGCGGATCAACTCCGCGCAGTACACTTTCCTGAACGCGAATGCGCAGTCGTTCACATCTCGTCTGCCTTTGCTCGTCATCCGGAATGTCGACCCGCTGCTGCAAGGAGACATCACCACGCAAGGTGAGAAGGTGGCCTGTTACGCGCAGCTCATCGACCGCAATGCGACTGGCCAGGCGGCTTTGAATACCCAACCTACGTTGCAGCACCGCTGCGGCCTAAGCGTTCGCGGCTCAACGTCATCGGGCAATGCGAAAAAGCCCTTTTCCCTGGAGTTCCGCAACGAATCCAACGAAGACGAAAGCGTTCCGGTGCTGGACATGCCGGAAAATTCGGACTGGGTCTTACTCGGACCTTACAGCTTCGATCGCACGTTCATGCACGACGCCCTGATCTACGAGGTGAGTCGGCAGATCGGGCGGTGGGCTCCGCGGACCCGCTTCGTGGAGGTGTTCATCAACACCTCGACGAGTGGCAATATCGACTATGCGAGCGCTACATCG
>DASVRY010000460.1:0-3687 GCA_036388395.1 Chthoniobacteraceae bacterium | reverse complement strand
GGCCCATGTTGCTGAGGATATCCGAGAGAATCAGATACTGCCGTGGTTCGTCCGGCTGACGGGCGATCGCCCGCCGCTGCGTCGTGTAAGCCTCCTCGAATCGCTGCTGGGTGACGCTTAGCAGCGCGCTTTGATTCAAGGAACTGACATCATGAATGTCCAACCGGCTCGCGCGGCGGAAGGCGGCCTCCGCTTTCGCGAGATCGCCCATCTCAAAGTGGAGCTTACCGAGCGCCAGTTCGGCCTCCATGTGCCACCAGTTCTGCTGCGCGAATTCCTGCACCGCAGGCATCGCTACCGCGGGACCGTGCACCCGCCGCAGCAATTCCGACTCGAGGCTGATCAAGCGCCAGACACCGGGATAATCCTGGCGCGCCTTCGCGAGGACCTCGAGCGCGCCGGGCGTATCGTCGGCATCGAGTCGCAGCTTCGCGACGTTCAAGGCTGCGACCCAGGTACGGGGAAACTCCTTCCGCGCGACCGCCGCCTCGGCACTTGCTTCGCGGAACGTCCGGTCAGCGTCCGCGGTCTTCCCCTGGCGGTAAAGTACCTCCGCGAGATTATTGCGCGCCATCAGATAGGTGGGGGAGAGTTGCAATGCCTTCCGGAAAAACGCTTCCGCGCGAGGGTATTCCTGTTTTGAAGCGTAGAGCGCCCCAAGATTCAGGACGACGCGGATGCTGCCGCCGCCCGCCTTCAGGGTACGGGTATAGAACACTTCATTGCTCACCCAATCACTGCTACGCACGTAGCTGCGCGCGCTGAAACCCAGCACCGCGACGCACACGAGGGCGGTCGCGAGCTTGCGCGGCACGCGTGGGAGATCGAGTAGAACGCCGGCCAGGAACAAGAGCGCACCGACGCTAGGCAAGTAGAGCCAGTGCTCAGCGACGGTGGCGTTCAGGTCGACGATGTTCGAAGTCGGCAGGTACGCGAGCAAGAACCAGCCCGCGCCAAAAATGCGGAGCGGTTGTGCCATGCCTCGCTGCACTGCTCCTGCGACGAGCGCGGCAAGAACCAGCAGGCCCAAGATGGTCAGATAATCGCTGCCGACGTGCTGCCGCCATTGCTTGTTACTCACGGCCGAGTCGGAATTCACCACCGTCCGCTCCATGTGAAGCCGCGACGGGAACACCATGAGCCGGCCGTAATCGCCGAGAGCACGGAGCATTAACACACCCTTCACCGGCGCAGACCAACCATGCGATGACCCCTGCGTGGGACGCTTTTCGGGCAACTGGCGCAATCCGGCGTACGAACCGATCACCAACAGGCAACCGGCGAACACAAGCAGCTTCGCGCGATGCGACAGGGATCGTTCGAAGAGAAAAAGATGAAAGACGAATACTACCAGCCACATGCAGGCGCTCTCGCGCGAACAGAGACCTAGCAGCGTTGAGAGGAACGCGAACGTGTAACACCCGAAACGGCTCGCTGGATGCGAAGCTTTCCGGCTGCGCAGATATAAGAGCCAACCGCCGCAGGCGAAAAAGAAGGCGAGACTGTCAGCACGGCCCGAAATGTAATCGATCGCAGCGCTATGAACTGGATGAACCATCCAGAGCAGCGCGATCGCGAAAGCGGAGAGAGTGCAGAACGTCTGCTGCGCCGAAGCGCCGTTGCTGGCTGGATCCACCACATAACGTCGCGACAACGACGGAAGGATCTGCCGGAGCAACGCGAACAGGAGCAGCCCGCTGCCGACGTGCCAAAGAACGTTCGAGAGGTGGTAGCCGTACGTGTTCGTATTCCAAAAATAGTAGTCGACCATGTAGGAGAGATTTTGCACCGGTCGGTAGTGCATCGAGAGGGACTCGAGCAGGAGGTGATGCCGGAACGCCTCGAAGGCGAGAAGCGGGCTCTTAATGAATGGGTTGTCGCGCGCGAGAAAGGTGTCGTCCCAGATCAACTCGCCCTGGAGCGCTGGCGTTCGCACCACGATGCCCGCAACGATGAGCACGACAGCGAGCAGCCAGGTGCGGCTAAAGAGCGTCGCCAGGCTGGCGAACCGGGATCGATTCGCACCAGCTGAATCGGCGCCTGCCGGTTCGTTAGGTATGTTCATCTAGAGCTTGTGCCGGTTCGTGATGAGGGGGTCGAAGGTGAAAGCGAAAGAGCGTCCCTTCGTTACAAAAGGGACGCTCTCCGAAATCGAAGCTAAGAAGGAAATCTTAGTTGTATGGCGACCAGAAATCGGTCCCGGTGACGTCGATGAGAGCTTCTCTCGTAGAAGTCGGCACTTTCGGAAGCGAGTCGACAGTCTGGACGCCGAACTCTTCACCGAACAGGTCGGCGCCGGTTGCATACAGCTGCGTGTCCTTCTTCAGGTAGTTGGTCCAATCCTCCACGGCCACAGTCGCGCCGGAGGTCTTCGAATTCTCGATCGCGTATTGATCAACCGCACCACTGATGAGGCGAAGATCGTTGAGAACTTTCGATGCTTGCGACCGTTTGCGGGCGCGCAGGAATCCGGGAACCGCAATCGCGGCGAGAAGCGCAATGATCGCGACAACGATCATGATTTCAACCAGCGTAAAGCCGGCACGTTTAGAGTTCAGTTTGTTGAGCATAGAGCTGTAGGTATGTTTGTTTGTTTTTATTGCGAGGAGTGGGATCTGGCAGATCGGAATCAGGAGGTCTCACAACTCACTTCCTGCCACCGCCGGTGGCGATGACAGGCGAGTGAATCGTGTGATTCTTAGTTGTACGGGGACCAGAACGCGGTGTCGGTCACGTCAGCCAGAGCGGCCCGGCTGCTCGTTGGAACCTTCGGCAGCGAGTCAACGGTCTGCACGCCGTAAGACGCACCGAGGATGTCGTTACCCGTGGTGTACAGGTTCGTGCCAGCTTTGAGGTAGTTCGTCCAATCGACGACACGAACCGTAGCGCCACTAGCTTTGTTGGTTTCGATCGCATACTGGTCGACGGCGGAGTCGATCAGGCGAAGATCGTTGATGATGCGGCTCGCCTGGGAGCGCTTACGAGCACGGAGGAATCCGGGCACCGCGATAGCTGCCAACAGAGCGATGATCGCGACGACGATCATGATTTCCACGAGGGTGAAGCCCCCACGGCGGTTGTTGAGTTTGTTTAACATTGTTTGCTTTCTTTTTATCTCTTGTTTGTTTGATTGCGTCCGCGGTATCCGCCGCAGATGTGATGGTTATTAAGCAGCGTTGATGCCAACCAGTGCCGTTTCTAAAATTACTGGAATGGTGTGGCGCCCCTCCTGCCGCCGGAAACCGGTCAGTTGTCCGTCCCTGGCAGCGGTGATCCCACCACACTGCTGCGCCTGTTTTGCCTAAGGTGAATCCGCTGCGCGGCGCGCTGCCGCAGTCGCTCGGACCGGCGCATTATCTCGCTGCAGCGGTGCTGCTGATCCGACTTGTCGTGCTGATGCGGCTCTCCGGCTCCGAGGCCGTTCTTCCGACGAGTGGCGACATGCAGTTCTACGACCAGTGGGCGCAGCGTATTGCGCGCGGCGAATGGACCGACGGCCACGCGTTCTATGGACTGCCGCTCTACCCCTATCTGTTAGCCCTTTTCTACTCGGCGTTTGGACCAAATCCATTCCCGCCGCTGCTGCTTCAGCTCTGTCTCGACACTGCTACGGCGATGATCCTCTACAAGCTCGCGGTGCAGGTGTTTCGCGAGGCTAACGGCGCCGCCTCGCGGCGGGCGCAGGTT
>DASVRY010000459.1:0-3140 GCA_036388395.1 Chthoniobacteraceae bacterium | reverse complement strand
CTCGCAAGGGCCAAAGACGCCGAACCAGGCGCTCCAGCGAACTGCTCCGGTCTGTCATGCCTGCTGCTCCCCGCAGAGCCCGCCGCGCAGCAGCCGCGCCGTCCCTCCGCAGTCGCTGAGCTTGGGGTCGTTCGGCGACTTCAGCGCGTCCTCCGAGTAATGAACATTATGACCGCCACGACTCTCGTTCCTCACCGAATCGCAACTTCGCCTGTCTCACTCCGTGCCCGTTCATTCAGAGTCGTCCGGTGGCTGCTTGCACTGAGCCTGATTACGACGCTTTTCATCGGACTCATTCGCTACCCCATCGAACGCACTGCGATCGATCCATCTGCTCCGAACGGAGAGTCTGATTACGTTTCCGTTCGCGGGCTTCCTCACTTCTACTTCGTTTCAGATTCGAGCGTTATGCGTTCTCCAGCAGCGTCAGTTTTATTCAGTCACTTTCTCCAGGACTGGTTAGCCTTTTTCATCATCTTTGCCGTGCCGGTATTCGGTATCGAGGGCATCAGGTTGGTTGCATTCGTTGCTGCACGTTCTTTTCGCTCGGCGTCCCAATGACTCCAACGTCGCCGAACCATGCGCTGCAGCGAACTGCTCCGGGCGTCACAGCCTGTGCTTCTACCTGCAGACCCGCCCCCGCCGCCTTTCCGCACAGGCTGCGCCGCCCTCCGCAGTCGCTGAGCTTGGGGTCGTTAGGCCACTGAGGACGCCTCCTGAGAGAACCGAGCAGTTTATTTCCTATTCCCGCGGAAGTTTCGCTCTGATTCCTTGGGCACCACTTGCCGCTGCGGCAGCGTTGCCATTCACGTTCAGTCGCGGGCCGATCCCGCCATCTCTCGCCGTTGGAGCTATTCCGATCGCCGCGGTGTGGCTCGCATCGCTTCTGCTCGCATGGCGCACCGGTCATGAGCTGTGGTTCGCACCCGGCTTCATAGCACTCGTTTTCGGCTCCCGCGTCGTCGGTGTGCACAGCCCCGAGGTTCCGCTTCCGCAGGCGATCCAGTGGATGTGTGTCGTCGTCATCCTCGCAGGCGCGCCGCTGCTGTTTCTGCGCACACGTTGTTTGCATTTAGCCCGCCTCGATGAATCAACCAGATTGGCCTAACAAAACGATCCAGCGAATCGGCTCCGCTGTCACGCTCTGTGCTCCGCTTCGCTCCGGCACAGAGCGCGCCAGCTCCGCCGATCGCTGATCTTCGTCCGTTCGGCGATGCTACGCGCTCACCGATAAACCAACCATGAGAACCTTCCTGCTTCTCCTGCTTACGGCATCTATCCTCGTCGCAGCAGAACCAAGCCGCGAAGCCGGTCTTTCAGTTCACATGCTGCCAGATCGCGTCGCAAAGATCAGTGGCGAGCACGGCGGTTTCACAGTCACCGAGCCCGCCACGAAGGCCAAGGGCGCCACATACGCAGAGCCCAAGGAACTGTTCACATACTTTCAGGGATTGCCTGCGGCGACTCAGCAGAACGGCATTTGGATTGTCACCACACATCCCACGTCTTACTCCGAAGCCGAGCAAGCGAAGCTCAAGGCATTGATCACTCTCTGCGCAGACAAAAGCATTCCAATCTATACCTGTCGTGGTTCGGAGCTTCCGAACGGATGGAAGCGCGCCAAATGAACTCAACCGCAACGCCGAACCATGCGCTGCAGGCATGTGGTTAAGTCAATGGGTTAGTTAGTTATTCATTCTTGGTTGGTTCTTCGGGGGTGGTTGCGGAGCGGAGCCAGATGTTCCCCCTAGAGGAGGGGTTTGGGGAACCGTGGTTCCCCATGCTAGGGATGAGTGCGCAGCACCTCCAACTTCTGCTCCTGGAAGGCGAGCTTACTGGCGTAGCCGAGTTCTTGGAGCGTGCTGACTCCCAACTCGGTGGCTAACTTCGTGAGCTTGGTCAGGAGCGTCTTGGTTTCCTCCAGGGCTTGGTTCCAGTGCCCTTGCAGGACGTGCCAGACGGCGACGGTGAGTTTCGGGCGACTGCGACGGCGGCTTTGTTGTGGCCGCGGCGCAGGGCGACGGAGAGCCCCCACTTTTGCAGTGGATTGACGGTGGTCAGCAGCCGTTTACTGGCCTGGATGAGCAGCGCGCGCAGGCTGCCGCGGCCGTGTCCGTGCAAGGCGCCGCTGCCCTCAGATTCGCCACTTTGCACAACGCTAGGATTAAGTCCCAGATAGCTGACCAGGTTCTTGCTGTGGGCAAAGCGACCGATGTCGCCGATCACCGCGATGAGCGCATAGGTGGTGATCAGGTTAAGCCCGGCCAGCTTGTAGAGGCGCAGGAACTCGGGCGCCTCCTCAATCTCCAGCGCCATCATCCGGCGCAGACGCGTGCGGCGCTCGCGGGTGGCAATGAGGCTGCCATGCATCTCGCCTAACAACAGCTTTTGGCGCGGACTCCACTCCTTTAACGTGAGCAATCGCGGTAAAGCTTCGGGTCGGCACAAGCGGAACCCGATGGGCAGGCGCAGCGCATGTTCATTGAGAAAGCTGCGCAGATGTTGCTGGGCGCGGGTGCTGTCTTTCACACACCGCTGATAAGTGCTGAGCAGCTCGCGCCGTCCGCGTTTCGGCATCGGGTTGCCAGACCTTGATGGCCAGGCCACTCAAGTAGATCCGGGCGATCTTGGCGGCATCCAGCTTGTCATTGGCCAGGTAGCTCTTGCCGATCTGACCGGCCCGGTGGCTCTCCAGCACCACCACCTGCCGGCCCAGAGCACGCAGGCGCTCGGCAATGGTGAAGGTGTTCGCGCTGGCCTCGATCAGCAGCACGTCGGCAGGAGTGGTGTGCCGCTCCGCCCAAGCGTTGAGTTCGGCCAGCGGCTGCCGCGTGACGCTGTGCTGAACGCGGGCGCTCAGCGGATCGCGCCCTTGGAGGATGGCCGCGGCGAAGCTGTCGGGATGGATGTCGAGACCCACAGCGCGGCCTTGCCGGCCAAGGGTCGGTTGCGGATTAGCGGATTGCTTTGGTCGTGATTTGGTCATAGTGATTTTGGCTGTGATGGACAGAAGGCGAAGCCGCGCATCGGTGAACCGTTCTCAAGCAGGCATCCGGAGTCGGCGTCGTCGGCTCGGGGCGCTTCTGACGCCCCGGGCCTCTGGCCTTCCGCTCCACGAGAGTTCATCCGAAGCCCAGTCA
>DASVRY010000458.1:0-4095 GCA_036388395.1 Chthoniobacteraceae bacterium | reverse complement strand
GAAGCCGCAGACGAGATGTCGCGGCAGATGCGTCTCCGGAACATCGGCGGCCTCATCATTGGCGACTTCATCGATATGAAGAGCCGGAAAGATCAGCAGGCTGTCTATCAGCGGATGAAAGATCGGCTGAAGCGCGATAAGTCGAAGACACACGTGCTGCCGATCTCACCGCTCGGTCTGATGGAGATGACGCGGCAGCGCGCGCAGGAAAGCATCAGCGGCGCCGTCTATGACCCGTGCCCGTATTGCAGCGGTCGTGGCAAGGTAAAGAGCGCCATGACGATGAGCGTCGAGCTACAGCGCGCTTTGCACCTGCTCATGCGCAAACATCAAGACACCGTCCACGAGATCAAGGTGATTGTGCACCCGCACGTCATGCAGCGGCTGCGCACCGAAGACGAAGAGCTTTTGGTCGATATCGAGCGCAAGTATGCCGGCCGTTTGACCTTCCGGGGCGATCCGACCTTCCACCACGAGAAGTTCATGATTCTCGATGCGTTGAACGATCACGAGCTGAAGCCCTGAAGCCAGCATCGCGGAACAGCGCTGCGCGGTATAAGCCGCTGGTCATTCGCGAAAAGTGTTGAACCAGCGTGAATGCGCTGAGCTTTCGTTTGGCTGTAAGCCGCTACACCTTGGTTCGAGTCGTCTGTCATCCTGAGCGAAGTCGAAGGACCCCGTGGAACCTCGACGGGCATTGATTGCGAATCTACCGATCATGGGTTTCGCGCGTGGGGTTCTCCCGCGTCGCTCCAGCTTTCGCCGGGCGGGCGCACGGGACTCGGATCGCAAGCCCTTCAATAAGTAAGAGGCACCTTAAGATGCCTTTGGCAGGCAGAGCCGCGCTCGGCTCTACCCATGCACACTAGAGCGCCGGTGTGCCCGCTATATGATCGGGCGCAGACCGCATAGATCGCACCGCAACCCGCTACTCCGTCTTCCAGTTCCCGAGATCGTCCGCATCCCCAGGTATTTTGTTCTTCCCTGCGGAGTATAAATCGAAGCTATCTGGGTTCCGTTTGCCCGGATACTCATAGTGATACTCCCGATGCCACTGATCACGCGGGAGTTCCTTCATCAAGAGACGCCAGCTACGAGGCTTTGGTTCGGTCGTCGGCTTCGTCATGAGAGCCTTAAGCCCTTGCTCCGTCGTTGGATAATCCCCGTTCATCCCTCGGTAACTCGTAAGCTGCATGCTGAGCGTTTGGATATCGGCCTTCGTCTTCGTTTCGCCAGCGAACCCAAGGTTGTCGCCAAGCATCGTGATGGCGGCAGTCGCCAGGAGAGCGATGATCATGACTACCAACATGATTTCCATCAGTGTGAAGCCAGATCGAGCGGAGGAGGGGGAGAGTTTCATCTTAAGGAGCAAGTTCATAGCCGAGGCCGGTCCAGTTGTATTTAAGTTGTATTTCCACTGACCGGATGGCGACAGGCTCGGAATGTTTATTTAGCCGAAAAGTGAGGTTATTCAACCCTGCCTGCAAAGCGGAGTTGGAAACGATCTGCTGCGCGCGAACCCACCCGGTGTATCGGAACCGCATGTCCCGCTGCAGCGGCCTAACCGTTCCGCTGTAACCGGGATCGGCCAGATCGGGAAAAACTGCGTTCACCGGGTTGAAGGCTTGGCCGTTGATGCTCGTCTGGATCGGGTAAGCTGGATCAGCGTTCAAAACCTCGAAGCTAATCACCGCGATCAACGGTTGCGCCTCGATCTCGAAGGCCAGATCCTCCTGCGACTGCTCGGGCGGCGAGAGCTTGATCACCCCTGCCTCCAGCGTCGCCTTCACGCGTCCGTAGAGGTATGCGTCGTCGGGTGAGGGCGACATTGTCGGAGCGTTGTTGAACGCGTCCGTCACGGGTGTCGACGGGTCGAAGTCGAGCGAGTGGCGCACCTCGGATTTACGGAGAGTCGTCAGAAAAGCTCCGCGAACCGTGCGGCCATTGCCTGGCACCTCGATATCCACATAATCCAGCCCGGCAGCTGGGAGTATCAGTGCTTCTGAAGTCGGCAGGCTCAGTCCCGAGCCGAGCGGCGGCGACTGGTATTGACGTGCCCCAGTTTCCGTCCAGCCAGTAACGATAGGCGAGGCTTGTGGGTCATCCTCAAAAAACAGCCTTAACTGGATCTCATTGCTCAGAGAGCCCACCCGTCGAAGCCGCAGACGAAAAATCGTTTTTTCACCTGCTCCTTCCGCGGCGGGTAGTGTTTCGCTTTGGACGGATTCCAGCCAGATTGGGAGCGCAGCGCGCTCCAGCGAGGTGGATGCAAGCGCGGGGAAGTCCAGCCAGACGGAGAATGGAGTCGGCTGTTCGCGGAGCGACTGCCCAAAGGCGCTCGCGACGACGGCGAACGAGAGAACAGCCGAGGAGAGTAATCGGCGGGAGCTGGAGGGGAAAAGTCGCAAAATCACAGAAGGAAGCGGGCCTGCGCCGCGCATCCTTTAGGCTAGCCGATACCAGTTCGCAAGCCTTGGGTAAGGCTGAAAACCGCACTTAGGATGCCGAAGACGACGAGGCCAATGACGGATGCGATGCCAAGCATGACAAGCGGGGGAATGAGCGCGGTCGTAACCTTCACCTGCTTATCCAGTTCGCGCTCGTAGACATCCGCGATCATCAGCATCGTTTCGCCGAATTTGCCGGTCTGCTCGCCGACGGCCATCATATCGAGAAACAGCTCGGGGAAGATCTTCTGTTCGCCGAGTGCCGTCGAGAGCGTCGCTCCATCGACCACGGCGCGCCTCGTATCGACCATCTGTCGTCGAATGTATTCGTTGCCGGAGATCTCCTCCAGCAACTCCAGCGCACGGAGCAGCGTCACACCATTCTCCGTGAGGGTGCCGAGCGTCCGGGCAAACTGCGCGTAAAAGCGGTAGCGAATGATGAGGCTGAAAACCGGAAACCGCCATTTGAAGCGGTCCCACATCAGCCGTCCGTCAGGCTGCTGGGTGAAGGTGCGGAATAGAGCAAACCCGCCGCCGCCGAGCAGGAGGAGCAACCACCAATAGCTCCCAAGGAGACGATTACTCTCGAGCAGGATACGTGTCGAAAGCGGAAGCACGCTGCCCGTCTGTGCGAAGAATCCTGTGAGCTGTGGGACCATCACCTGCATGAACACGATGATCAGCCCAATGCCAAAGACGACAAGCATCGCCGGGTAGATGAGCGCCTGCTGCACGCGATCGCGCAGAGCTTTCACATCGGCAAGATGGATCGTGAGGCGGCGGAGGATACCCGAGAGAGAGCCGCTGGCCTCACCTGCCGAGACCATGTTCACGTAGAGCGGCGAGAAAATACGCGGATACTCCCGCATGGCCTGTGACAAGCTCCGCCCATCGATCAGCGCCTGGTGCAGGGCTTGGGAGAGACCGCCCAGCTTCGGGTGTTTCAATCGCTTGACTAAGACGCCGAGCGCTTCATCCAGGGTCATGCCTGCACCGAGCAAGTGCGCTAGCTGCTCAGTGAAGAGGTAAAGGTGAGTGTGCCCGAGAGCGGTAACCGCAGTAGCCGCCGCCACGGTCGACTGTCCCTTTGTCGCGGGGGAGTGCTTTGTGGTGCCGCTCGCCGCCGCAATGACGGGCTCGATCTTAATCGGCACGCAGCGCTGCTGCTCGATTTGAAAAATCGCCGCCGCACGATCATGGCTCGTCACCACGCCATCGGTGAGCTTCCCATCTGCACTCCGCGCCACGTACCGGAAATCAGGCATGTATTAGCAGGACAACTACAAGTGTAGGTGGAGTAGCAGCGGCGGTGCCTACTCTCTCCGGCTAAGAAACGTCGGATCAGCAGCGCTGCCGCCGGCGGCCGACCACCAGCACTGCGGCCATGGAAAGCAACGCGGCCGACGATGGTTCAGGGATGGCCGCAAGAAGGAAGTCCTCACCAGTAAAGAAGTCTCCGACCAATACTCGTGCTCCTTGATTGAGCCTGGTTGAATCGAACGTCAAGTCGGCTAGGTCAATGGAAGATTCACCATCAAGGCCGGACGCGTTCGGGAAAAGCCATTCTGGGTCTTGGAGGTCGCGATTGGAATTGGGGCCTCCGGTCATATAGAATATCCCGTGGTGAGTAGCCGTTGAAAGACTGCTT
>DASVRY010000457.1:0-6005 GCA_036388395.1 Chthoniobacteraceae bacterium | reverse complement strand
AGGCCGTGCATTATCTTATAGGCTTGCCACGGATACTGCTTGCGGATGCTGACAAAAACTAGGTTGTGAAAAACCCCTTCGGCCGGAAGCGCCAGGTCCACAATCTCTGGGAAATTCATCTTAAACACCGGCAGGAAGACGCGGACGCTCGCGCTGCCCATGTAGAAATCTTCCATCGGCGGAATGCCCACGATCGTGCAGGGATAGACCGCGTCTTTGCGGTGAGTAATCGCAGTGAGGTGGAAGACAGGGTAATCATCCACGGGGGTATAGAAGCCCGTGTGATCACCGAAGGGACCCTCGGGCCGCACCTCGCCTGGCTGGACATAGCCTTCCAGTACGAAATCCACGTCTGCAGGCACCTCGAGATCGATCGTCTCGCACTTGATCAGCTCCACCGACTTCTTCCTGACGAAGCCGGCGAACAGGATTTCGTCGAGCCCATCAGGCAGCGGAGCGGTGGCAGCGAAGGTATAGGCAGGGTCGCCGCCGATCGTGACCGCCACTGGCATCCGCTCACCGCGTTCATAGTATCGCTTCCCATGCCGCGCACCGACTTTATGCACCTGCCAGTGCATCCCGGTGGTTTGGTCGTCGTAGACCTGCATGCGATACATCCCTAGGTTCCGTTCGCCTGTATCCGGATCGCGCGTGTGGACGTTTGGAAAGGTGATGAAGCGGCCGCCGTCATTCGGCCAGCATTTCAGAATCGGCAGAGCGAGAAGCGTCGGGAGCTGAGCGGATGCTGATTGGCGATCGGTGACTGCTGGCTGGTCGAAGCGATGGATCACCTCTTTGCACGGGCCGCGCTTGACGTGCTTTGGCTTGGCGTGAAGCAGGTCCAGGCCTTGCATTGCCAGGTTCCAGGCGTGCTTCATCGAAGTAGGCGGCTTCGCTTTCAAGATGAGCTCCATTTGCCGCATGAGCTCATCCACATGCTCGAGGCCAAGCGCCATCGCCATCCGGCGATGAGAACCCATGGTGTTGAGCGCCAACGGGAAAGGGGAGACTTGCCCATTAACCGTGGGCTTCTCGAAGAGCAGCGCTTTTCCGCCTCCGGGGGACTTCATCTCCCGCTCAGCCATTTCGGTGATCTCCAGCTCTGTCGCGACGGGGTAGGAGATGCGCTTCACCTCGCCGGCGCGTTCGAGCGCAGCGATGAATTCAGAGAAGGAAGAGTAAGCCATGGGCGTGTGAGATAGGTAATCTGGGCAGGCGTGGTCTGCCAGAAGGGAGTGAGGCGATCGGCGGCAGCAAACCCTTGTGTGCCCGCGTCCTTTCTGCTGAAGAAGCTCCCATGGCAGATGAAGTTAACGAGATGACGGCGCAACCAGGGTTCGACTTGGAGAAGGTTGCGGAATTTCAGAGGCAACTCGAGCGGCAACAGAACCTGCCTATGGCGGTGCTTGCCGGAGTGACCGCTGCGGTGGTTGGCGGCGGTCTTTGGGCGGCAATCACCCTGATGACAAACTACCAGATCGGCTGGATGGCCGTCGGCGTCGGCTTTCTGGTGGGATATGCCGTCCGCATGGCGGGCAAAGGCGTTACGCCAATCTATGGCGTGATCGGTGCCGTCTGCGCGCTGCTAGGCTGCCTCCTCGGCAATTTCTTCACCGCCACTGAATTGATTGCGCAGCACCTTTCCGTTTCGGAGATGGAGGTGATCAGCAACATGACTCCAGAACTCGTCTTCGAGATGATGAAGGAAACCTTCAGCGGCATGGACCTGCTGTTTTACGGGATCGCCGTTTATGAAGGGTTCAAGCTTTCCACACGGAAGGCCACGCCGGAAGAACTGGCGGCTCTCCAAATGACGACCTAATTCGCGCTTTCCAGCACGAAGCTTAGCGAAGCTGCGGCAGCACTTTTTCGCCGAAGAAGTCGATGAACTCCTCCTGGTTGGGGCTAACGTTGTGCAGGATTATCTCCTCGAACCCGGCCTCCATGTCTTCTTCGAGCCAGTCGATGTGCTGCTGCGGATCACATGAAATGCGAAGGCTGTCGCGCAGGTCCTCCGGCCGGACCCACTTACCGGCGGCATCGAACTCCCACGGCGTGCGCAGCTCGCTGAGCATGTGGCTTTCAAAGGCGACACTCCGCCACTGCTGATGCGCGCAGTTCAACGCCTCCTCCTCTGTCGTGGCCCACGAAAGGCCGACCTTCACGAAGACCGGTTTGCCTTCACCACCTCCGCGGCGGAACGCCTCGATCATCTTCTTCGAATCCTCGAGAGGTCGTGAGGTGGTGATCATCGCATCGGCCCAGCCACCGACGAATTCCGCGGTGGTCTCCGTGAGTGCTGCGCCCACGAGCAGCGGCGTCTGCTTTGGACGCGTGTAAAGCTTTGCCTCCTCGACCAGCACGGCGCCCCGGTGCGTCACTGTCTCGCCCGCCCAAAGCGCGCGGATGATCTCGGCGCTCTCTTTCAGCCGTTGATGGCGGAGATCCTTCGCTGGCCACGTCTGTCCGGTGATCCGCTCGTTAAGCGCCTGGCCGCTGCCGAGCGCGAGCCAGAAGCGGCCTTCGAACATCTCTGCAAGAGTGGCGGAAGCCTGGGCGACGATCGCCGGGTGGTAGCGTTGGAAAGGGCAGCAGATCATCCGTGCAGGGAACCGCGTCGCCTGCATCGCCGCACCGAGAAATGCCCAGGAAAAGCCGGATTGTCCCTGTGCTTCGCTCCAGGGATGGAAGTGGTCGGAGCTGAAAAGGAAATCGAATCCGGCCTGCTCCGCGCGGACTGCCCACGGCACAAGTTTGCTCGGGGGAAATTGTTCGTGCGAGGCGTGGAAGCCGAAACGGGCGCGGGTGCTCATGCCAGCTACTTCGTGCGCGAACGTTTGGCTGGTGCTCCGGTTTTTGGAGGATTGTTGCGGTGAGCTTTTTCTGGCTTCAACGCGTAATTCAATCCGCCGATGCGATACCAGCGGTAGCCGTGGGCCTCGAGGGCGATCCGGTGTGCGCCTTTGGCATCCGCGTCGCTGCGTTCGTGGTCGAGGAGGCTGGCCAGCACCTCGCCGCCTTCGACGTCGGGTTTCACCTTCACCTCGCAAGGATTGGGCGCGAAGTTGTGCAGGATGAGGAGTGAATTCCCGCGCCAATCGTAGCGCATTGCGAGCACCGATGGCGAGCCGGTCGGCAGGATCTGCCAATCACCCCAGCCGATCTCGGGGCACTCCTTGCGCAGGCGAATCATGCGGCCAGTCCAGTTGAGCATCGAACGCGGGTCGCGACGCTGAGCTTCTACATTGACTCGGGAGAGCGCGTAGGGACCGTCTTCGATCACGGGGTGGACGGTCTTTTCGGCGCGAGAGAAGCCCGCTTGCGGATCATCCGACCAATGCATGGGCGTGCGGACGGCATCCCGCTCTTTGAGCGAGAGATCGTCGCCCATCCCGATCTCGTCGCCGTAGCGGAGCACCGGTGTGCCCGGCAGGGAAAGCAGTACGCTGGAGGCAAATTCCTCCTCCGCCTGCGAGCCGAGCATGGGCGCGAGACGTCGCCGGATCCCGCGGTCGTAGAGCTGCATCGTCTTCTCCGGACCGAAACGCTCGAACACTTTCGCCTTCTGCTCATCGGTGAGTCGGTCGATATCCAGCTCGTCGTGATTCCGCAGGAAATGCGCCCATTGCGCTGTCGGCGGCCGGTCGCGGGTTGCTTCAAGGGCGGCAGTCAGCGGCTCCGCGTCGCCGGATGCGAGCGCGTAGAAAAGGTGCTGATTCACGAAAAAGTTGAACATCATGTGAATCCCATCTCCATTCGCGCCGAAGTATTTGCGGTTCTCCGGGGGGAGCACGTTTGCCTCCCCGAGCAGGATGGCATCACCGCAACGCCACTGCAGGAATTCACGGAATTCATTGAGATACTCGAAATGCATCTCCGGCTCTTTGCCCGGCTCCGTCGTCTCGATAATGAACGGTACCGCATCCACGCGAAACCCCGCCACGCCGAGCTGCAGCCAATAACCCATGATGCGCCGGATTTCTGCGCGGACAGCTGGATTGGCGACATTCAGATCCGGCTGAAAGTCGAAGAAGCGGTGGAAATAGTATTCACCGGCCACTTCGTCGTAGGTCCAGGTCGCTTTCTGAACGCCCGGGAAAACCATCCCTTTGTTCCAGCCTTTCGGCCGCTTTTTGGACCACACATACCAGTCCCGTTTTGGGGAGTTCTTGTCCGCTCGCGCTTCCTTAAACCAAGGGTGCTTGGACGAGGTGTGATTCACCACGAGATCGATGATCACCTTTAGCCCGCGCTTCGTGGCTTGTTGGATGAACTCGACGAAATCGCCACTCGATCCGTGCCGCGGATCGACGCCGTAGTAGTCGCTAATATCGTAGCCGTTATCCTTGTTGGGCGTCGGCTGAAAAGGAGCCAGCCAGATTGTTTCGACGCCGATGGATTGGAGGTAATCCAGCCGCCGGATCAGACCTTCGAAATCGCCGATGCCATCGCCATTGGCATCCATAAACGTCTCGAGATCCAGGCTGTAGATGATGGTGTTCTTGTACCAGAGGTCGTCGATCATAAGCGCAACCTCCATTCGCGTGGCAACGAAGAGGTGCGGGTGAAGCCCCGATTCCCGACCGCGAGCACATCGGCGCCTTCGCTGCGGTTGGCCTCGCCGTGGCCGCGTGAGGTTCCGGCGAAAGGTGGCGCTTCCCCGAGCCCGCGCTATGCTCGGTCGCATGCAGCTGCTGCAAAGATTTCGCGAAGCCACTCGTCCGCTGCATGGCGCGATCGAGGCCGATTTTCAGCCGCGTCAGCATCTGGGCTCGCTTGCGGACTACCGAAGGATGCTCGTGCGCTTTTGGGGCATCCATCAGCCGCTCGAGGAGAGCATTGCGCCGTTTGCTGATCAGTGGCCGCTCGATTGGGAGAAAACGCGCCGGCGGGTCCCGCAGCTCCGCGCGGATTTGCTCCAACTCGGTTTGAGCACCGCAGATCTCGAAGCGATCGACCGTTGCCGCGCGGTTCCACGTGCGAACAGCCCGGCAGGTGTGCTTGGCGCGTTATATGTCGCGGAGGGTTCGCGACTGGGCGCCGTGCTCGTCGGAGGTGCGGTGGTCGAACGGCTCGGCTTAACTCCAGAGCGCGGAGCGGCCTTCCTTTGTGGTGCCGGCTCCGAGACCGGCCAGCTCTGGCGGAGTTTTGTTGCTGTCGTGCAATCTGCTGACTTAACCCGCGAAGAAGCAGACGAGGCGGTCGATATCGCCGCTGGAACTTTTCGCGCCTTTCATGAGTGGCTCCGCGCTTCCGCTACCGGTTCCACGACAAACGCGTAACATTTCGCAGATACGCACAGCCCAGTTGTTCTGAGCACACGATTCCACGACGGACTCCGCCATGCCTTTCACCCCGATGAAGAAGCCGTCGATCCTCCTTGCGGTGTTGCTCGCAGTTTGCAGTGGCGCTTCCGCCAGCGAAGAAATGCGGCAGGTCCAAGAAGAGCTGCGGAAAAGGAATCTTTATTTCGGCGACATCGACGGCAAAGCCACACCGGAGATCCAGGGTGCCCTTCGTCGTTATCAGGAGCGAAAAGGATTCCCCGCGAGTGGAGACCTTTGCCCGCTCACCCGGAAATCGCTGAATCTCGCTCAGCTGCCGGAGACGAGCGTAGCCGCAAACTGGCCAGAGGAGACGGTGCTCAAGAGCGACGCTGCGCGACATGTTTCCGAAGCGGACCAGAAGTTTCTCGATGCAATCGCCGAGCAGGATGAGATGGCTGAAGACGAGGACTTAGGCGCTGTTGCGCCGCTTGCTGAAAGTAGGACGCCAACCGTCGAGAAGAGTCGCCCCACAGTCGAGGTTTCGACTCCCCCTCCAGTTGCGGCGGCCCCCGAGGCGCCGTACGAAGATCTCGTGCGGGAATATCTCGCAGCCAGCGCGACGAACACTCCGGATCAGGAACTGGGCTTTTACGCGGATCAGGTGGACTACTTCGACCATGGGAAGGTCGGCCGCGACTTTATCGAAAACGACGTGCAGAACTATCGGAAACGCTGGCC
>DASVRY010000456.1:0-6208 GCA_036388395.1 Chthoniobacteraceae bacterium | reverse complement strand
TCCGGTCGCGGGCGCCGATGCCGAAGTGGTATTCGCATTTCGGACAAACGCGTTCGTTTTGCGCGAGCTGCAGATTGTGGATTACTTCGCCACAGTTGGGGCACTTTTGGAAAAGGCCCTCCGGGACTTCGCGTTTCTTTTCAGAGGTAAATACAGGTTTGGAAAAAATGCCCATGGGACAATTGCGAGAAGGCTCAGCCGCGGGCCACGGTGACGACGCGGACGGAAGCCGCGCCGGCGAGGCGGAGGACGCGCGCGCATTCATCAACGGTCGAGCCGGTGGTGAGTACGTCGTCCACAATGAGGAGGTGGCGGTTGAGCACGGCGGGAGTCTGGCGCACGCGGAATGCGCCGCGCAAGTTTTCCATTCGCTCCTGACGATCGAGCCGGGTCTGCGTCGTGGTGTAGCGAATCCGCTCCAGGCACCTCAGCACCGGGACCTTGGCGCGCTCGCTGAGGAGCGCGGCCAAGACGTCGGCCTGGTTAAACTCGCGGTCGCGCTCGCGTGCGCTGTGGAGCGGCACCGGCACGAGAAAATCCACCGGGTGGGCGGTGATCCGCTCATCCTGCAGCGCATCCGCCAGCCAATCTGCGAGGGAGTGGCGCAGGTAAAAATGCCGGTCGTATTTGAATCGATGGATAAACTCACGCACCACGTCGCGGCTCCGGTAGGCGGCGACAGCGCAGGCGAAGTGAAACTCGCGACCTGTGCAATTGGCGCACACGAACTCGCCGGGTACTTCGCCATCAAAAGGCTGCGAGCACGTGTGGCAGAAGGGCGCGGTGATCCGGCGTGCAGTCTCGCGGCATTTCCCGCAGAGGTGCTCGCCTGCAGGCGTCGAGCACTGGCAGCTCGCGCAATGCGGCGGGTAAAGCAGCGAGAGCAGCGCCTCACCCGTGCGGCGTAGCGCGATTCCGAGCCTCATACTTCAGCCAAAGCAAAACGGCGACCCCTGCGAGAACGAGAGCAATCACCGGCACGAGGCCAATCTGCAGCTCGCGCCCAATCCACGGCAGGTATTCCTCCTGGCGCTTGGTGAATTTGCTGAAACCCATCTTCACAAACACCACGCCCGCATGCAGGCCGATGCTCATCCAGAGTGCCTTCGTGCGGATCGCCGCGAGGCCGAGCACCCAGCCGAGCACGAAAAGCGTGCTAAATCCCGCAAGGAGCAGAGTCGGCTCGGTGAATTGGTGGAAGGTGTGTGGGAGCAACGCAAATCCCGAACTCCACGTCACCGCGTCGATCTTCACATCATCGTCCGGCTTCAGAAAATGCACGGCGGCAAAGAGGAAAGTCGTGCAGAAGAGCGCCACGCCGGTGGAGGCGGCGCGGCGGAATAAGCCGAGGATCGCCCCGCGGAAAAGCGCCTCCTCCAGCACGGCCACGACCACGGCGGAAAGCATCAGCTTCGGCAACGCTCCCCACTGGAGCGTCGATTTCCAGCGATATACTTCAGCAGCGATGTAGCCGCCCGCCATCAAGGCAACGCAGAACCCCGCAATGAGGAATCCAATCAGTGCATGCTGTTTCCACCGAGGGTCTGGTTGCAGCCCGAAGTCGCGCCACCCACCGATGCGCAGCCAGCGGATGGTCGGCCACAGCAGCAGCACGGCAGCGATGAGCACCGCGCGATTGAAGAATTTTTGGAAGTCCGTTTCGCCGAGGAAGGTCATCACCCCGCGAGCAGCGACCGCCTGGCCCGCCCAATATAGGGGAGGTGCGAGCAGCGCCCCGAGCAGCACCACAGCGACAAGGTAAGCGAAAATCTTGGCGATCTCTTTCAAAGGGTGACTATCTTCCCGAAAAGCTCCCACCGCTCCACCCGAAAAGCAGCATGCGCAATCTCCACGTCTGGAAAACTAAAACCGAAGAAGGGGAGAGGCGTGAAGTGCGCGCGGAGAAATTTGGCAAAAGGTGGCGACTGCAGGCCAAGGTAAAGGGGGAGGAAAACTGGACCTATTACGAGACTCCGCTGCTCGCCGATCTGCTGGAGCTGCGCGATGTGCTCTGGCGAAAGTATCAGCGGAAACATCTTTCGTGGGAAGACGTGGGGCAGGTGGATCGCCTCATTGTGGAAGCGGGCGGCGAAGTGCCGACGCCGGAATGATGGGCAGCGATGCGACGCGCGCGATCGTCGCTGCAGACAAGGCACACTCCTGGCACCCTTTCACGCAGATGGAGGCGTGGTGCGCGCCTCGGCACGAGCCGCTTGTGCTGGTGGAAGGTTCCGGCGCGCGGCTCCGCGACAGCGAAGGTCGCGAATACATCGACGGTAATTCCTCGATCTGGACGAATCTTCACGGTCACCGGCACCCAAAGATCGACGCTGCGATTCGAGCACAACTCGACTACGTCGCGCATACGTCATTCCTCGGCTTTACCAATCCGCCGGCGACACAACTCGCCGAGGAGCTCGTTGCCCTCTGGCCGGCGGATACGCTGACGCGCGTTTTCTTTTCCGACGACGGCTCCACGGCGATCGAGGTCGCCCTGAAAATGGCCGCGCAATACTGGCAGCTCACCGGGGCTCCCGAGCGACGGACGTTCGTTGCTTTCGACGGCGCTTATCATGGTGATACAATGGGGGCGTCGAGTCTTGGAGGAATCGACGCCTTCCATGGGCGATTCGCAGGGTGGCAATTCCCTGCGCAGCACGTCGCCTGCATGGAGGAGCTGCAAGCACTCGACCCGAGTCAGATTGCCGCTGTTGTCATCGAGCCGCTCATCCAGGGCGCAGCCGGGATGCGGTTGTGGCCGAGCGGCATGCTCGCGGAGTTGCGGGCGTGGTGCGATTCCACCGGAGTGCTGCTCATTGCTGACGAGGTGATGACGGGCTTCGGTCGCACGGGCCGGATGTTTGCCTGTGAACACGAAGCGGTGGTGCCAGATCTTATCGCTCTCGCAAAAGGGCTCACCGGCGGATACCTGCCGCTTGCGGCCACGCTCACCACTGAGCGGATCTTCAACGCCTTCCTCGGGGGGACCGACCGGACGCTCTATTACGGCCACAGCTACACGGGGAATCAGCTCGGCTGCGCTGCAGCGCTGGCGAACCTCGCGGTCTTCCGCGAGGAGCACGTGCTCGAGAACCTCACGGCGAAGATCCAGCTCCTCGCCGAACTCCTGCAGCCACTTCGGGACAACCCGAATGTGCGGGAGATTCGTCAGTGCGGCTTCATCATTGGAATTGAGCTCCAGCAGGCGGACGGCACTCCCTTCGCTGCGGAGCAAATGACCGGCGCGCGGGTTTGCCTCGCCGCGCGTGAACACGGGCTCCTCACGAGGCCGATCCGCGACGTGATCGTGCTCATGCCGCCGTTCTGCATCACCGAAGCGGAACTTCGCACCGCCGTGGAAGCACTCGAGCAGGGGATCAAGGCAGTCTGCTGCGGGAGCCGGTGAAATAAACCGCGAAGACGGCAAGAGCGCGAAGGAAAGAGTATCCAGCCGCCGCGGGCGGAGCGGGCGCGGCGAGGATGAGGGGCCGCAGAAACACACTGCAGAATATGAGTTTGAATCCGTGACGATCGCCGCGTCCGCTGCGCCCGCCGCGGTTATTCATTCCGAACCTCGCGTCTTCGCATCTTCGCGGTTAATCCTCCGACAGGGCGTCCGCCTTGCCAAGCTCTCCGCGCACGACTATGCAAAGCCGCTCCATGTTCTTCTTTGCCCCGCGTCACGTGAAACAAGGCCGCGCCTTCATCAAGGACGCGCGCAAGCTGCTCGCTTACAAGCGCGACCTCTGGAGCGATGCGACGGTGGCCGACTTTGACGCGGGAATTCGCACGCTGCAGGAAGCGGTGCGCTCCCGCGACAAAGCGCAGATCGAGGCTGCAGCCAGCAAGCTCGACACGCTCGCGGGGACCGTCGTGAAGCCGCAGACGGATGCGGCGTGGCGGGAGAATTGCGAGGTCTTCCTCGTGGCAATCGTTATCGCCCTGGCGGTGCGCACCTATTTTCTCCAGCCGTTCACCATTCCCACCGGCTCCATGCAGCCCACGCTGAATGGAATCATTGGCTACCCGACACAAGAGCCGCCGCCGAACCTGCTCGTCCGTGCTTTTCACAAAGCCGCCTACGGTCGCACCTGGATCGATGTGGTGGCGGAGACCGACGACATCATCGTTGATGCCCAGGAGGAGAAGCGATTCCGCTTTTTCACGCGGACTATTCTCAAAGGACAGCGCCGCAACTACGTGGTCTCCTGCCCTCGCGATACGCTCTTCCGCTACTTCATGGGACCATCGCGGCCTCTCAAGGCCGGAGATGTCATCGCGCGAGGCTACTACGACACGGGCGATCACGTTTTCGTCGACAAGATGAGCTACCACTTCCGCACGCCGAAGCGCGACGAAGTCTTCGTCTTCAGCACGATCGGCATCCCGACGCTGAATCGCCCGGGCACACCATCGCAGTTCTATATCAAGCGGCTCGTCGGCACCCCCGGCGACACGTTGCGCGTGGCTCCGCCGGAGCTGTTCATCAATGGGCAGCGCGGACAGGAGCGCGGTATCCAAAGTGTGATGCAGGGCACCTTCGAGCAGGCGGTAAATGGCTACCGCGGTTATGGCAACGGTCCAGACCACCGCGGGTGGGATCAACTCATGCGCGCGCAGGCGCCGAGTTATCTATCATCGCCGACGAGCAGCTTCACGGTGCCGCCAGATACCTATTTCGCGATGGGCGACAATAGCTACAACAGTCAGGACAGCCGCTACTTCGGGACCGTGCCCGAGAAGAATCTCATGGGCCGTGGGGTGTTTGTGTATTGGCCGTTCGGCAGCCACTGGGGACGGATCCGGTAGCCCGCGAAGGTTGAGAGATGAGGGTTGTGGGTTGAGAGGAGGGGAGCCTGCGGCGCTGAACATCGAACATCCAACTTCGAACGTTCAACGTCGAAGGATCGGAAGCTCGCGCGCCACGGTCTCTGCCTTCGATGTTCGAAGTTGAACGTTCGATGTTCGACGTTCAGCGCCGCCGGCATCTCCGCTACGAACGACCCGTGGCGCGCATCACCATTCACCGATCACCATTCACCAATCACGCCTCATCCTTCGCCGCTCCCCTCCGGGCGCTCTCGCGGATAATCGCGTTGAGTCGCTCGAAATCCACGGGCTTTGTGAGGTGCGCGACGAAACCTGCCGCCTTGCTGGCAGCCACGTCTTTGCCCATGCCGAAGCCGCTCAAGGAAATCGCACGCGTGCCGTCGGGGAGTTGCTTCAGTAGGTCCAGCCCGCTCCCATCCGGGAGGCCAATATCGCTGATCAGCAGATCGAATTCCCGTGCTCGTGCGACGATCAAGGCGCTGCCCATGCTGCCGGCCGAGAGAACATCATGACCCTGTCGTTTCAACAAGCGCGCCAGGGTGATGCGGGTGTCGTCGTGATCTTCGACGAGAAGGATGCGCACGCCCTGCGGTGAAGGATCCAGGGCCATGAGGCCACTTTGCTCCACGCGAGGGAGCGGAGCCACGGTTGGCACCGACACGTGGAAGGATGCTCCTTCGCCCGGCCCGGCGCTTTCGGCGTGAATGGTCGCGCTGTGCAAGTCGATCAGCGACTTCGTGATCGCCAATCCGAGCCCCAGCCCGCCGAAGCGGCGCGTGACTTCGGCTCCGCCCTGCTCGAACCGCGCAAAAAGCCGCGGCAACCTCTCGGGAGGAATGCCGATGCCGCTATCCCGCACTTCGACGGCAATGTGATTAGCGTCCGAACTCCTCGTGCGGAGTTCGATGAATCCACCAGCCGGGGTGAATTTCACCGAGTTGCGGAGGAGATTCCAAAAGACCTGGCGCAGCCGGACGGTGTCTCCGCGGACGTGGCAGTGGCTGGCGCGGAGATCGATGTGCAGTTCGAGATTCTTCCGCCGGCAATCGCCAAGACAGTCGCGAGCGGTGTCGCGGAGCACTTCGTGCAGATCGACCACCTCCCAGCGAAGCTCGAGCTTGCCGCTCTGGATCCGCGTCATGTCGAGCAGATCGTCGATCAGCTTTGTCTCGTGGCCGAGATTGCGCCGGACGACCGCCAGTTCAGATCGAACTCCTTCCGGGAGATTTGGATTCTCCATCAGCTCGTCGATGCTGAGGAAGGCTGGAGTGAGCGGCGTCCGCAACTCGTGAGACAGAACGGCGAGGAATTCATCCTTGGCGCGGTTCGCAGCTTCCGCCTCTCGCCGGGCTTTGTGCTCAGCCTCCTGCGCGAGCCG
>DASVRY010000455.1:0-2028 GCA_036388395.1 Chthoniobacteraceae bacterium | reverse complement strand
CCAGCCTAATCTGTCCGGGGCGCTGTCGCTCGCGTCTCTTTAGCGCACTTTCATGGCCGACGATTTCTACGGGTTTGACGAAGACGATGCTCCGCCTAAGGGCCGGGATAATCTCTTTCTTTGGACGGTCTTTATCCTCCTGCTGATCGGGGTCGCTTTTGCCTGTTGGCTCGGCAGTTTCTATATCTTCGGCCACCCGGAGCAGCCTCGCGCCTACCGCATCTTAAAGAAGCTCAACAAGATCGATGCTCCGCGTCGGTTTGAGGTAACTGCTGCGCCTCCGGGCGAGTTTCTCTCGGCGCAGCGCCTGTTTGAGAAATACAGCAAATACTCGCGGCTGGAGCTGGAGCGGGAGAACGCCGAGTTGATGCGCAATTACATCAACAACTATCGGGAAACGAAGAAGCTGATCCCATACCTGCGGGGGCGTTTCGAAATCCTCGATTCACATGAGCTTTCGGAGGAAAGTCTTTTTCCGACGGGCATCGTGGCGCTCGCGCAATCACTCGACTTCCAGCAGGTGCTAATTGAGCACGTTTTCACCACGCCGAAAGGAACGGTGCCGCACGTGAAGCAGCTCCTGCAGACAGGTCACCCGATCACGATCGAGCGAACAAAGGACCTCTCCGCAATCGTTCACATCGAAAAGATCTTTGATGGGCGCCTCCTCTTTACGGCCGTGCCTCTGCTCTACGGGCGCTATGCGCTGCAGGGAAGTGTCGGCACCTTTAGCCTGGAGCCGCCGCCGGATATCAATCTCGGCGCTAGCCGACCGATAACCGAGGGGCCAGTGCTCGAAGAGGCGCTGAAGACTTACGCGAATTTCCGGCGGACCAGACCCGCTGCGCCTGAAGCGACAGAATCCTCAGAAGCTCCGAGTGGTCCTGAGCTCGTCCGCCTGGATACCATCCCTGAAGGCGCAAAGGTGCCGACTACGGGTGAGCTTCCAGAGATGCCGGTTGCTACACCGATCCCGGTGCCGGGGCGGACTACTCCTCGGGCTACTCCGCCGCTCCTGGCGATGAATGCGACTCCTCGACCAGCAGCGACGCCGATCCCGGCCACACCGCTTAACGAACTGCCGCTCGATCGCACAACGCGCCCGCCCTCGCCGGCCGCAACGCCGCCTCCGGCGATGAGCCCGCAAGGTGTGCCGCTAAAGCCTTTCATCGCTTCAAATCCCGCACCAGGGCAGCCCGGCAATGGCAACTGGCGCACCTATAACGCCGGCCAGTTGCCTGCCGGGCGGCGTGTCACCGCAGCAGAAGCCACGGACCTGGCAGAACGAGGGGATTTTCGGGAGCGGACCTATCTACGGGGCAACTTCGTAGTCACGGCCTCTGCAGAGAACCGCGCAATCCTTCGTCCGCAGAGTGCCACCGGAGAAGTCCGCGGACCCGGATCGCGTGACGTGCGCGTGATCGTGGAATACCCGGACGGGATGGTCCCGCCTGTGGAAGGTGCTACTTTTGCTCGCGACGAAAGCCGACCCTTTGAGATCGTGGATGTCTTCCGCGGTGCTGATGGACAAGTAAATATATCCGTGCGCGAAGTGACCAGGTGAGCGGGTGGAGGAAAACGGTTGCGAGCATCGACTAGTTGGTTAAACTGGTCGGATGAAGGAAGCGAAGTATCCAGACGATCAGTCTGAGCCAACGGCGCGGGTTCAAGAGATCGGTGCTTTTGACGCGAAAACGCATCTCTCGGCGTTGCTCGAGCGGGTCGCTTCGGGTGAGAGCTTCACCATTACCAAACGGGGCATGCCAGTCGCGGAATTGCGGCCGCTTCCAAAGCCAAAGATTACGAAACGGGTGCTCGGCTGGGCAAAAGGGCAGGGCACCATGGCTGCAGATTTCGACGCGCCGCTGCCTGATTTTGACAGCTATCAGTGACGCGTTATCTCGCGGACACGCACGCGCTGTGGTGGGCAGCGTATGATCCGGATAAACTCGGCCGGCGCGCCGCGAACGCGCTGGCTGAGTCACCTGAAGTGTTCATGTCGGTCGTCAGCATCTGGGAGATTGCGAT
>DASVRY010000454.1:0-8020 GCA_036388395.1 Chthoniobacteraceae bacterium | reverse complement strand
AGCGCGCAGGTGCATTTCGCCAGCTTTGGCAACGACTTCGCATTGCATCAGATCCAGATTACGCGTCCCGAAGGGCAGCTCACTGGAGAAGCATTTTGGAATGCGGCGATTGGGGAGCTAACCTTCTGGGATGTGAAAAGTTCCATCGACCCCGTAGCGCTCAGTCTTTGGATAGATCGTTCGCTTGCCGAGGCCATCGAAACGGCGGGCCTTCCGAAAGGCTCAACATGGAACGCCTCCGGCCAGCTAAATTGGAAAAAAGACGAGCTCTCCGGTTTACAAATGCAACTCAGCTCGGCACCGCTTCCGCTCTTCAACCTGCCGCTCTTCAGCCATCTGCGACATCCTTCCCCAGAAGACGAACCGCTGTTGCCGATCGAAGCGGGCGTCCAGCTCGCAGACGGTGTCCTGACGGTAGAGCCCTTCGCCGCTGCCAATACCGCCGCACGTTTGACCGGTCGCGCTGCATGGGACCTCGCCACGCAAACCTTTTCAGGCGAGCTCCACACCGATGGAAGCGGCGTCGGCAAGGGCCACTGGAAAGCAGACGCACCATGGCGCGACATCATCTGGAAGAAGGCCTCAGCTCCGTAATTACTCCGGTCAGCCGCCCTGCGCCTTCACCGCAAACAGCGAGCCGCTTTCCCCACCCGCGCGTTTTTCCTTTGCCTCGCCGCCGGGGGTCCCTAGGTTTCCCGTCCCTTCTTATCAACACCTCTATGCTGCCAGAAATTCAGAAACTCGTCGATGCCGGTCAACTCAGCTCCCAACATGCCGAGAAAATGGAAAACCTCCCTCCCGGCACATGGGTTCTCCACAAGAGCTGGGGCTTCGGGCAGATCGAGTCCTGGAACGACCTCGTCGGGCAGGTGATCATCAATTTTACCTCGAAGAAAGGGCATCCGATGCAGTTTCAGTATGCAGCGGAAACGCTCGCTCCCGTTCCTGCGGACCATTTTCTCGTCAAAAAAGCGACCCAAGGCGACAAGCTGAAGGCTCTCGCCAGCAGCGAGCCTGCAGAGCTGCTGCGCCTCATCCTCGCCGACCACGACAACAAGCTCACGGTCGATCAGCTCACCAAATTGCTCGTGCCCGATCTCATGACCGAGGCCGGCTTCAAGAAATGGTGGGACGCAGCCAAGAAGGCAGCGAAAACCGGCGGCCTCATTGCCATTCCCGCCAAGCGCACCGAGGCAATCGTCCTCCGCACCGAAGCCCTTTCCCGCACGGACGAGCTCATCGCCACTTTCCAAGCCGCTCGCCAGACGCGCGACCAGCTCGCTGCCGCCGATCAGATTGTAAAAAACCTCCCGCTCTTCGGTGCGGAACTCGACAAGTTGAAACCCGTCGTCACCAGCCTCGGCACCATTGCTGCGCAGAACCAGAAGCTGAACACCGCGGACGCCTTCGAGCTCCTGATCGCCCGCGAAGAAATCACCAGCACTTACCTCTCGCTCGCCATGGCCAGCAGCCCGCTGACTCTGGAGAAAATGCTCGCAGACGAAGAATCGCGCCTCAACGAAGTCCTGCCAAACATCGGCGCGGCTCGTCAGCGCAAAGTGCTCGCTGGTTTTCCGAAAGCTTTCCCGGATCGTTGGATTGAAAAAGTCACCCGCCTCCTGCAACGCGCCAACACGCGCATCGCCGGCGAAGTGGCTCGTCTCCTCGAAGAGCAGGGCAACACCGCCGAACTGGAGAAGGCGTTGGACAAAGGCATCCGCGAACATTCCATTTCCTCCGACGGCCTCATCTGGCTCGCGAAGGAGCGGAAAAAATATCCCGCCTACGCCAGGACCGGCCTTTTCACCGCGATCATTTCCGCGATCGAACGCAACCAGCAGAGCGAAATCAAAGCGACCCGTTTGCAGGATTTGCTCATGGAAGATCGCGAACTCGTCTCCGACATGGTCGAAGGGGCCAGCCGCGATGAAGCCCGCGACGTCATGCGCAAGCTCATGATGACCAACGTCTTCGAAGAGCTCACCAAGCGCTCCTTGCTTGCCCGAGTCATCAAAGCGCACCCTGACTTGCAGACCATGCTCTCCGGCGACGTCACGGAAAAAGAGGAGCAACTCATCGTCTCCTGGGCCAGTCTCGAGAAGCGCAAAGAAGAATACGAAGATCTGCTCACCAAAAAGATTCCCGAAAACGTGAAGGAGATTAGCGCCGCCCGCGAACACGGGGATCTGCGGGAAAACTTCGAATACAAAGCCGCGAAGGATCAGCAAACCGTCCTGCAACGTCGCAAAGCGGAGATCGAACACATGCTCGGCCTCGCTCGCGGCACCGGTTTCCAAAATCCCGACACGAGCCGCGCTTCCATTGGTACGGTGGTCGAAATCGTGGACGTCTCCAGCAACGAGAAGGAAATCTACACCCTCCTCGGAGCGTGGGACAGCGAGCCGACAGCGAACGTCATTTCCTACCTCACCAGCATTGCGCAGGCGCTCATCGGCCATAGTGTTGGCGAAATTCTGGATCTGCCCACCGAGCGCGGAACCAAGAAGGTGCGGATCGAAAAGATCACGCCTTACGGCGGACCGCTCGCCGTGCAATAGCAGGCTGCACGGTCGTCCTCGAGATGTCTGGAAGGAGGAACGTTTACCGTTCGACCGTGAGCTTTGCCGCCTTTTCGATGGCAGCGACCCTTCGGGCAAGGGAGTTGAGCAGCCCTGTCGAGCGCAGGAGGTTTCGATGGCTGCGCATGTTGTAAGCCATTCCGCCATAGCGGCATCCCCCTCATTGCGGTGGTTCCCAGTCGCGCAGGATTGAGCCAGCTCGCCAGCATCACATCGATAAGATCTTTGCGTCCTCCGCGAATGAACTCTTTGAGCAAGGTGTCGTCAGGCTGCCAATCCTTTCCCAACGGCGCTTGACGCATCTCCCCGAGCAGCACCGTGAAAGCCGAGAGCTCACCGCTGCGCCCCAGACGATCAAGGAGGGTTGTCATCGCAAATGTGCCCAGGGCGCCGCGCTGCTCGGACGCTTGCGTCATTAACTTCCGGATCCCCGGACCATCGCCGGATAGTGCAGCCGCGAGGATGGCCTGGTCAATCTTGCAGCAGGCTAAGTGGCCGCAAGCTCAGCGGCGACAGCTAAAGCAGAGACGAACAGTGGTGTGGATCCGAAGATGATTGGCAACAAGCAGAACCTCCTCTTTGACGCGGATTGCGTGCGAACCGTGGATATTCTGCTCGCTGCTGGCGTCGACGAATGCCGTCGATAAATTTGGCCGCACGCCTCTTTCTGGCGCACAGGGTGCGGAGATCGCGAAAAGATGGCGCGCCGCCGGAGCCAAGCCGAGAAGAAGGGCGCGGGTTTTGATGGGGTCTTAGTGTTTAGCTACTGGCGGGCAACGGGAGATATCGAGCTAGCGGGCGTGCAGTTTTCCTCCGCTGGATGAGTAGCGACTAAGGTGTTTTTTTGTCGTTTGGGGCTGGGGCGGAAAGGCTGCGTAGATATTGCTCCACCAGAGGGGCGTATTGGGGGAGGGGTTTGTCGGCTTCTGTAGCGGAGAGGGCTTCGCGCTCTTTGCGGACGAGGTTACCAATGACGAGTGCAGAAGCGGGCAGGAGGTTTTCGCCGTCTGGGAGTTGCTCGGAGGTGCCTTTGTCGGAGGGCTTTTCGCCTTCGCTACCGGCAAGGCCAGCACCCGGTCCTTTGCCGCCGCCGTTCTCGCCTTCTTCACCTTCACCCTCATCGCCTTCCTCATCGCCAGCCAGGCCGTTACCGTTGGCGCCCTGGCCTTCGCCTTCCCCTTGACCGTTGCCCTGTCCCTGGCCCTCACCCTCGCCCTTGCCTTGACCTTTTCCGGCACCTTCGCCCATGCCTGCGCCCTCGCACATGCTGGTGGCTTGTTCGAGGAGGGCGATGGCTGCGTTCTCTGCCGGTACAGCGCCGGGTCCGTTTCCGCCGGGGTTGAGGCATCGGGCGGCCTCGTCCATTTTCTTGCTCGCGTCGCTGATGCGTTGGGCTGCGGCGGGGTGCAGCTTCTGGAGCAGGCGGTTCAAAACTTCCGTGCGATCTTCGAGGCGCCCCTGACGTTCGGCCAGGGTGAGATCATCGGTGAGCTTGCCGTCGGTCGCGTCGCGGAGTGCCTTCTCGTCAGCGGTGATTTGCTTGAGAAAGGCTAGCGCGACTTTGCCCGTTTCCCGGCGGGGTTCGGCGGCGAGCGCACTGTCGAGCAGTTCGGATAATTTCTTCTCGACCGTCTTTTGCTGGAAGACCGCGGTGGTGAGCGGGCCGGAGCGAGTCGTTTCTTTTGCGAGCTGAGCAGAGGAAAGTAATGAGGTGCGGCTCAGGCCTGTGCGGACCGCGAGCGCGGTGGCGGTGGGGCCTGTCTCAAGGTCTGGGGGCGTAACGGAAACGGCGCGGGCGAGCAGGCCGATTTCCGCTTCGAGCGCGGCTTGCTCAACACCGGTGACGGCGTGCCGGCGCTGATCGGCACCCACGAGCTCAGACGGTGCGTCGGCGATTCCCTCGATGGCGCTGGTCATGCGAACATTGGTCATCTGGCGGTTGAGCAGCGTGGCGATGTGGCGCAAAAGCCGTGTCTGCGCTTCGCCGGGAGAGAAGGCGTTGGAGGCGTCTTTGAGGGCGAGTTCCAGAGCCTTCTGCCGGGTAAAAGTATCGACCAGGGCGTAGCGGCGAGCAGCATCATCGGGGGCGGCAACAGCGTTTTGGAGCGATGCTACTAGCGGAGTAAGGTGGGTTTCGCGAGTCTCTCCCAAGGTGGAAGACAAGGTGTCGAGCGGCGCGAGTTCTGGTTTTTCCAGTCGATTCAACTCGGTGTCGGTGCGGATCAAGCCGAGGTGGGTGCGGACAGCTTCGGCGCTTTTGACGACCGTCTCCGTGGCTTTTGTGCCGTTGGTCACCGCCTGTTCTACATCTTGCGCGTGGAGAGTTTGGCCGGCGGCAATACCAATCAGAAGCGAAAGGCGCGTGGTCTGTAGGAGGAGTGAGGTCATGGCGTTGGTGGGTGCGGTGCTGGAGTCGGTGCGGGAGGAGTGCGGACGGGAGGTGGTGGCGGCGGGGCGTTGCGTAAGAGGGCTTCTTCGATCTCGGAGGTGTCGCGGGAAAAGCGTCGTGCGAGGTCGTCCAGCGCGCCAGCGCGATTGCGGCTAAGGTCGTGGAGTTCGGCGATTTTTTCTTCGGGCGTGATGATGAACAGCGCCTGGCGGCGGGTGATGGCGATGCCCGGGCCGGTGACATCATTGTTGTCCCTAGCTTCGGCCCAGTATTCCACGATGTTGCCCGGCTGCCACACGTCGGGATGTGCGGCAAAGTCGAGCTTCTGTCGGAAAAGGTGGTCCGCAGGCGCGGGCTCCAGCGGGAACGTCGAAGTCCGAGTTCCATGGAGCGCCGTGGTTTTCTGTAGCTCTTCCAGCGGCACGGCGCGGAAAAGGAGGGAGATCGCGCCGAAGCCGAAGTCGTCCTGAGCCTTCACCGTCCAATCGGTCTGCGCGCGCGGCGTGATGGTCATCCGCCTCACGCGCGGCCAGGACCACGAGAGTTTGGGCACGTTGTCGGGGAGAATTTGCAGCGGATAAATGGTGTCGTTGCGCGATTCGACGCCGTCTTTGTCCACGAGGTGCAACGCCCAGCCGTCAAGGTCTTTGGCAGGGATGGGCACCGTGGCTTCAAACCGAGTGCCGGTAGAATCCAGGGTGATCGGAATGGTGCCCTTAACACCGCGAAGCACGACGGTTGCGCTGCGGAGAGGGGTGCTGGCGGTGGCGCGGATGATCATCTGGCTACCAGCTAGAATCTCCACGGCCGCGGGATCGAGCTGCTTGGGCGGGAGCTTGGTGTAAGGGGGGTGGATGGCTTCGCAGGTGAGTTCGGTAACGACCGGCGGGTCTTTAACGGTGACGGTGTATTCTGCGCCGCGACCGTCGCCGAGCGCGAACTGGTAGCGGTAACTCTTCTGCGCGCCGGGAACGGTGACGGAGAAAATGCGCGGTTCGGTCTCCTCGGCATCCAGCGCGAAGCCGCTGGCGGCATCGCTGGCGAGCGTCAGCTCAACCCGGCCTTTTGCCGGGTGCATGCGAGTGGCGCGGGCGCTCAGCTTCACCTCATCCCCGGTGCCGACAACTAAGTTGCCGGTGATCGGCTCGACGGCGGTGCGGGTGGGGCGCGGCGTATTCAGAAGAGCCATCCGCTTGAGGAGCGCGACGGTGGCGTTGGTGTCCAGCAGCGCGATCATGAGCGTGAGGATCAGCGCAATCGCCGCGCCGGCAGCAGCGAGACGGGTGCGGCGAAGCGGAACGACCGTGCCCAAGTCGAGCCGGGCCGCGCGCTGGTCGGCGTCCGCGAGAACGCAGGCAGCGAGTTGCGGAGAACCGGTGGTGGTGAGTGCGCCGCCTTCGGCGAGTTCGGCGGCGGTGAGCAAGCTTTGGCCAAGTTGCGGCCAGCGACGCTCGATGAGGCGCGCGATGTCCACGGTTGCCAAAGGCAGCCGCAGCGGATGGTGCAGCAGACACCAGTAAACCCAGGCGAGCGCGCCGAGGTCGATGACGAGAAGCGAAGCCCGCGCAAGCCACGGCAGGCCAAACCACCAATCGGCCGCGCCTTGGAAAACGAGGAACGTGCAGGCAAGACCGAGCGCCAGCGCAAAGCCTCCGATGAGCGCAGCGCGACGGTGGCGGCGGCGAAGGACCTCAAGTTTCGCAGCCAGTGCCGGCGGCAACTGAGGCGCGTCTTTTCCAGAAGCAGCCGTCGGCTCGCTCACCCGCGGCCAGCGTGGACGCCAGGCGTGAATCAACCGCGGGCGCACGGCAGCAGCGAACGAGGCGAAGCGGGTGCGAAGGTTCATTTGAGTTCCGCCTTTCTCCGCCACAGCCACTCCGCGCAGGCCGCCAAAATCATCAACGCCAGCAACATCGGCGCGAGGCTGAGCGGGATCTTTTTGTAGCTCACGCGCTTGGCGGTTTCCGCGGCAATCCAGCCTGGGAGCTGGTGCAGGTCTTCTTCGCGAAGGAATTTGCCACCGCTGGCAGCCGCCATTGCGCGGAGGGTGCGTTCGCGCAGAGCGATGTCCCGCAGTTCCATGCTGGATGGTTTGACGCGGAACGGCACGCTGGCCTGCGGATCAGAAGTGAGCGACACACCGTAAGAACCCTCCACGGACGCCGGGGTTTCGCCGGAAAATTCACCCGGACGCCCGGCCACGGCGGAAAGATGCACGGTCACCGGCTGCGCGCGCTCGGAACCCGAGGTCTTCAGGCGCACCATCGAGAGCACCTCGGCAGCCTCGAGCGGCGTGTAATCGCGCTTGAGGATGCGGGCGGTGATGCGGACGCGTTCGCCGGGGAAATATTCGGCGCGCTCGACTTTGAGCTGCGTCAGCGCGGAGGTGCCGGGTTCGCGGCGGGCGGAAATCGCCTGGAGCATCTGCAACCAAAGCCGCGCGTGATATTTCTCCCCATGCTTCGCGCGCCAGCGATGGGTTTCGCCGAATCCGAAATAGAGCGCCTGACCCGCACCGTAGCTTTGCATGGCAATGGCGGCGGGGGGCGTTTCTCCGGGGCGTCCAAAGTGCGGTCCGGTGAGCAACACCTGCGCGGCAGGACGGGCGGGACCGGCGGGAGTGATCCAGCGCACACCGGGAAAGGCGTTCCACGTGTCCACGTTCGCGCGAAGATCGTCGGAAACCCGGAGCAGCGGCGACGCAGCGCCGGCAGGCGTCAGGCGGAGAGGCAGCTCAGCGTTTGGATCGGCTTGTGGTGTGGTCCCGCTCGGCGTCACCGGCAGGACGGGCTCGAGCGGCGTTCCGCGGTAGGCGTTGGCGTTGAGGTAACTGCCGGAGAGGAAAACCAGGCCGCCGCCGATTTGGTTCACCCACTCGTGGAGGAGCTTCATGCGACCGTCGCCGAGATCATCCGGGGCGAGGTCGCCAAGGATGATGACGTCATAGGCGAGCAACGCCTCGCGGTTGCTCGGCAGCGTGGGCAGGAACGGCGAATCTTTGATCGCGGCGAGGCCGGGATCGCCCTTGAGGAGGACGCAATTCACGTTCACG
>DASVRY010000453.1:0-3751 GCA_036388395.1 Chthoniobacteraceae bacterium | reverse complement strand
GCGCGACAAAGCGTGGGCGCAGCTCGGCACGAGCGGCACGGGTAATCACTTCGTGGAGTTTGGCACTTTCACGGCGGACGCTGAACAGGCGCGGGAACTCGGCATCGAGCCTGGCGAATATCTGGCGCTACTCACGCACAGCGGGTCGCGCGGCACGGGAGCGCAAGTGTGCGACTTTTACAGCAAGCTCGCCATGGCTCGTCACGCGCAGCTGCCGAAAGAGCTGAAGCACCTCGCCTGGCTCTCGCTCAACGAAGAGGCGGGTCAGCAATACTGGGCCGCAATGAATCTCATGGGCAATTACGCGGCAGCGAATCACGCCCTGATCCACAAACACATCGGCCGCAAGCTCGGCGCTGACGTCATCGTCGACATCGAGAACCATCATAACTTTGCCTGGAAAGAGCGTCACGTGGTGAGCGGTGAAGAACGGGAAGTAATTGTGCATCGAAAAGGGGCCACACCGGCCGGTGAGGGTGTGTTCGGTGTCATTCCGGGATCGATGGCTTCACCGGGATTCGTCGTTCGCGGAAAGGGCCAGCAAGAGTCGCTGCATAGCGCTTCGCACGGGGCAGGCCGGGTGATGAGTCGCAGCAAGGCGATGCAGAGCTTCACCTGGGGCGCGGTGAAAAAGCTGCTCGCGGAGCGTGACGTGACGCTGATCTCGGCAGGCTTGGATGAAGTGCCGGGCGTCTACAAAGACATCGAAGCCGTTATGGCCGCACAGACGGATCTGGTCGATGTGCTCGGCCGCTTCGATCCGAAGCTGGTCAAGATGGCGCCAGGCGGCGAGCGCGCGGAAGATTGAGGCTGCCCTCGAGCGTACCTCGCAGACCCCTGCTTCGAAGGCTGGTAATCTCCCACTGCAGAAGAGCAGTATCTTAGTCGTTACCTACGCCCCTAGTTCCTCGAAATGTTCCGCCCCGTCGCGCTACTTGCCTCCTTGTCACCGAAACCATGTTTGATCTTGCTGCTAGCTAGCATTCTCCTATGCAGCGGAGCACGGAGTGCAAATGCGCGGGTCTTTACTGGCCGCACTGGCACGGCAGTGGAGGCGGAGGTGGTCTCAGTGTCGCTCGCCACCTCTACTGCGAGATTGCGCCTGCCAGACGGGAAGGAAGCGAATGTTCCGTTTGCCAACGTCTCCGAGGCTGACCAGGCGTACCTGCGGCAGTGGAAGCCACCGT
The DNA here is from genome assembly GCA_036388395.1 of Chthoniobacteraceae bacterium. Taxonomy (GTDB): domain Bacteria; phylum Verrucomicrobiota; class Verrucomicrobiia; order Chthoniobacterales; family Chthoniobacteraceae; genus DASVRY01. Next base: position 2,564 of record DASVRY010000453.1, on the reverse strand, counting down.
TGGCCGATCCGAGCAAGTCGCCAGCGGTCGTGGCGAAGACCTTGCCCGACCCACGGGCGCTGGCTCCTTTAGTGCCCGGTAAACCCGGAACCAATACTGCTCCTCTTGGAGCGCCGGGTGAAACGATCGTCTTCGAGTTCCCTGAACTATCTAAAGATCGGCAAGGTGGAGTAGCCGCGTGCAAGATTCGGCTTCCGGATCAATACGATCCAAAAAAGCCCATGCCGCTTCTGCTGTGGATCGCGCCGGGTGAGGGATCCAACGACCCGCAAGGGGGGCGATCGCTGGTTGACAGCGCCACATGGGCCATTGCGGCGATGCCGTATCCGACCTCCGCGCCGACGCCTCGGTATGCTCTCGGCAAAGGGCAGATGCCGATCATCCGCGAGTATCACATGGCCATGCTGAAAAAGCTGACGGCAAGCGTGCCGAATGTTGACCCGAAACTTCGATTTGCCGCGGGCCTGAGCAATGGCGCTCATTGCGTTGGAACCTATCTCGCGGAGGGTGAACGGGAGTTTATAGATTACTTCAAAGGGTTCATCATCATCGAAGGTGGCTGCCTTAGCTTCAAAGCGAAGAAGAAGCTGCGAACTGGTTATGCATACGTTGCCTGGGGAGATGCAGACGGAAATAGCGAAGGGTACATGGCGGGGACGCGGGCGATGCTGGAAGATGCCAAGTTAAAACTTACCTCTCGCGTAATGCCCGGTGTTGGGCATGGCTTTCCGGATTCGGAGCAGAGTGAAGTGAAGTCCTGGATCGAAAAGGTCGCGGGGCCAGGGCTCTCCGCTGGCAAGCCTTAGGAGCTTTGGTATTCCACGCGAGCAACGTGCTGATCGGTGGAATCGAGAAGAGAGCGATCGCTGTGGCCGGAGAAATTCGGGAAGCACCGGCAGATGTGCGTGCCCGGAGGCCACGTCGCCGCCGACCAGTGCCGCAAGCCGCACTTCCTGCTTCTCACGTGGAGGTTCTGCACGCACCCTCCGCGGCGTGTTGGAAAAAACCTCCTCTTCACCTGCGCTCAAACTCCCGCCGGGCAATTTCGCAGCCTACATTTTCGATTGCGACGGCACGCTAGCCGATACGATGCCGACGCATTACCGGGCATGGCAGACGGCGCTCGGTGAACATGCGGAGAGTTTCCCCGAGGCAATGTTCTATGAGCTCGGCGGCGTTCCAACATCGCGGATCGTGGAGATCCTAAACGAGCGCCACGGCTTCAGCTTGCCCGTGGACGAGACGGTGGCGCGGAAGGAGGCGATCTTCCTCGAGCTAAGTCCAGAGATTGCCGCAATCGAGCCAGTGGTGGCGCTGGCGAAAGAGTTTCACGGGAAGAAACCGCTCGCGGTCGCTTCGGGAGGGCATCGCCGGATCGTCATGAGCACGCTTCGCGCGCTTGGGATTGCGGATCTTTTCCAGGCGGTCGTGACAGCTGAGGATTATCAGCGCGGCAAACCTTCCCCGGATCCTTTTCTCGAAGCGGCTTTGCGACTGGGCGTGCCACCAGAGCAGTGCCTCGTCTTCGAGGACACTGCGACGGGGATTGCCGCCGCCACTGCTGCGGGAATGCAGTCGGTGCTGGTGCCACCGCCTGTCCGCGGGATCGTCTGAGCGAAGTCGGGCTCGCTGGTGCGGCAGCCCACGATCGATGGATGCAAACGAGCCGCGGTTGGCGGACGTTGCCCGCCGCTTCTCATCCGTGTTTCATCTGTGATTATCCGTGGCCAATAACCGTCCAATGAATCTCGGCCGCACGCTGAAGGAGAGCTTCGGCTACGACTCCTTCCGGCCGCTGCAGGAGGAGATCATTGTGGACGCACTCGCGGGTCGCGATGTGTTTGCGCTGCTGCCGACGGGTGGTGGCAAGTCGCTGTGCTTTCAGCTTCCCGCGCTGCTCCGGGAGGGGCTCACGGTAGTGGTCTCGCCGCTCATCGCGCTGATGAAGGATCAGGTGGATGGGCTCACGGCGAGCGGCATTCCGGCGACTTTCCTTAATTCCACGCTCGGCGGGCCGGAAGCCAAGGCGCGCTTCCGCGGTTTGCATCAAGGCGAATACCGGCTGCTTTATCTCGCGCCAGAGCGGCTGATGCTGAGCGGTTTTCTCGAGACGCTGAAGAGCTGGCCGATCGCGCAGATCGCCATCGATGAAGCGCATTGCGTGAGTGAATGGGGTCACGATTTCCGCCCGGAATATCGTCAGCTCGCACAGCTCCGCGGCCACTTTCCCGACGTGCCAGTGATGGCCCTCACCGCGACCGCGACCGATCGGGTTCGTGCGGATATTATCGAGCACCTCGAGCTGCGCGAGCCGCGCTGTTATGTCGCGAGTTTCAATCGGCCGAACCTCACCTACCGCGTCATTCCCAAGGCGCAGCCTTACGATCAAACGCTGGAATTTCTGCGCGGGCGGAAACGCGAAAGCGGGATCATCTATTGCCAGAGCCGCAAGTCTGCCGAGAGCGTTGCGGAGCGGCTGGCGAACGACGGGATCCCGGCGAAGCCTTATCATGCGGGGCTCGCGAATGAAGAGCGGGCGCGGCATCAGGAACTCTTCCTGCGCG
>DASVRY010000452.1:0-2906 GCA_036388395.1 Chthoniobacteraceae bacterium | reverse complement strand
TGTCGATCGGATCGTCAACGAACCGACCGCCGCCGCGCTCGCTTACGGCCTCGATAAACTCCGCGACAAGGCGAAGATCGCCGTCTTCGATCTCGGCGGCGGCACCTTCGACATCTCGATCCTCGAGCTGAATCAAGGCGTGTTCCAGGTTCTCTCCACGAACGGTAACACGCGCCTTGGCGGCGACGACATCGATCGCGCGCTGGTCGAGCACCTCGCCGCGCGGGTCCAGCAGCGCCTTTCAGCCGCACCGGAAGCGCTTCCCGACGAACTGCTCGCGCGCCTCCGCGAAAGCGCCATCGCTGCCAAGCACCAACTCTCCACGGAAGAGAGCGCGCCGATCGAACTCCCCTTCTTCGCCGGAGCCGAGAGCTTCTCCCACACCCTCACGCGCGACGAACTCGACCAGCTCGCCCGGCCGATCGTCGAGCGGACCAAAGCCCATTGCCGACGCGCTCTCGCCGACGCGCGCCTCAAGCCCGATGAACTCGACGAGGTCATCCTCGTGGGCGGACAAACCCGCATGCCCCTCGTCCGCCGCTTCGTCGCGGAATTCTTCGGACGCGAGCCGAACACCACGCAAAATCCTGACGAGGCCGTGGCCATCGGAGCGACGATCCAGGCCGGCATCCTCTCCGGCGCGGTGCAAAATCTCGTGCTGCTGGATGTCACCCCACTTTCATTAGGCATCGAAACTTTTGGCGGCTTGATGAACGTCATCATCCCTCGTAATTCCACGATCCCGACCAAGGCCGGCGAGATGTTTACCAATGCCGTTGCCGGTCAGAGCGCGATGAAGATCACCGTGCTTCAGGGCGAACGCGAACTCGCCCGCGACAATTGGCGGCTGGGCGAATTCGAGCTGCCCTTCGAGTCCGCCCCGAAAGGCCACGCGCGGGTCGGGGTGCAATTCGAGATCGATGCGAATGGCATCTTGCACGTCCTCGCCCGCGACACAAAGACGGGCGCAGAACACGTCGTCGAAATGAGCAGCGCCGTCGATGTGAGTGATGAGGCTGTGGAGAAGATGCTCGAAGACTCACTCGAACATGCGCTCGAAGACATGAGCGCCCGCGTCTTCACCGAGGCGAAGCTGAAAGCCGACGAACTCCTCCCCGCCGTCCGCCGCGCTCTGGAGAAAGCCGGCGCCAGCCTCACTGCGGAGGAGCGCGCCGTGATCCAGGCCCGCGTCAGCGACGTCGAGCAGGCCTTGTCGACCGGGGCCGCCCCTGCCTTGAAGCGAGCCAACGCCGCTCTCGACGAAGCCACACAGAGATTGGCCACACTCCTCATCGAGCAGGCCATGCAGGCGACCGCCCAGCCAGGTTAGTGGAGCAAGGAGCGCTTCGGTGCGTCATTCCGACGGAGGGAGAATCAGCCACGGATCGACACAGATTTTCACTGATAAGGCAGGTCGTCTCGAACTCCGCCTCCTTCTCCACATCTGTGTTTCATCTGTGCTGATCTGTGGCCGAATCCTCCTCACTTGCAGCCCACGCAGGCCACCAGTGGCATAGGTTCAGGACAGCGCCACCGCCCCGCGCGCCTTGTGGAAAAGGGAAAGCGCTTGAGCGCCTAAAGGCTATCTATATGAAGAGCGCATGGCTGCTCTCCTGAAACCGGTTGCGCTTCGTGGCGCGAGTCTCGTTGTCGCATTTTCCCTCCTCTTGGCTGGCCGGGCGCATGCCGCCGCGGAAAAGGACTTCACGCCGTGGATGTCGATCAGCGAGATGAATGCCTATGTCGAAGGCCTCGACGGCGATAAGCCGGAAGGGAAGAATTTCTGGTCCCGTGGGAACTGGATCACCGGGGTGGAAGGACGTTGGGAGGCGGGAATTCCGCAATACCGGATCAGTCATAGCCCAGTGCCCGCCGCCCGCGCGCACTGGTGGTTCTGGTTCCTGAATGTGGATCCGAAGGCCTTCGAGGAAAAGGTCAACCAGCTCGCAGATGATGGATATACCCTCGTCCACTACAACGGCTATGTGCGTCCGGGCGGCGGGGAACGCTTCCAGGGGGTGTGGCACAAGCTGGTGCCGCTCTCCGCTGAGCCGCCGCTCCCCGCCGGAAATTACTGGCTCACCGAGCTGCACGGGAAACCACTGAGTGGTCCGCCGCTCGCAATGACGATCGAAGGAACCGCAATTTCAGGCCATGGGCCAGCGGGCACCTATACGGGTTCAGTAAAGGGTCGCTTCTCGGGTGCGATCACGGCGGCGAGTGGCGCACGAGATGGGGGAAGTGACCCCTTTAAGGCGAACGCCCAACGCACGCTGCTGGAGGCTCTCGAGTATGCCACCTGGAAAGAAGAGGGTGGTCGGTTGCGCGCGATCAAGAATGGGAAAACGGTGCTGAGGTTTGAGCGAGATCGTGTAGAGCTCGAGGCCCCAGCGAACCCGTAACTCGGCTCGCCTCCGGGAGCGGGCAGAGATCCACGCAACCAGCCAATCCGAGATGTCCGTCCTCGCCCGCACCGTCGCTCTGCTCGCAATCTCCAACGTTTTTATGACGTTTGCGTGGTATGCCCACCTGCGACATTTGGACGGAAAGAAATGGTATGTGGCCGCGCTACTGAGCTGGGGAGTTGCCTTGTTCGAGTATCTCTTTCAGGTCCCAGCGAACCGAATCGGCTACACGGAGTACAGCCTTGGCCAGTTGAAGATCCTCCAGGAGGTGATCACGCTCGTGGTCTTTGTTCCTTTTGCGGTCTTCTACATGCACCAACCGCTGAAACTCGATTTCCTGTGGGCGGGCCTTTGCATGGTTGGCGCGGTCTATTTCATCTTCCGCTCTTGAAGGTATCCGAGTCGCTATCCACACGGCACGGCCAAGGGCTCAAAGTGTCGCGGAGCCTTTGAAATCGCCCGGTTCATTCGAAATGGTCCTCCCTGATTTTCTCACCCACT
>DASVRY010000451.1:0-6052 GCA_036388395.1 Chthoniobacteraceae bacterium | reverse complement strand
GGCGCTCCGAGAGACACTGATCGCACTCACGCGGCAATTTCCGGAGGCGAGGCAATGCATCATTACTGCCGCCAACTTTGATGCAGCCGAGCTGTTGCCGACTCTCATTTCGGTGGAGGCTCTGGCAACGTGGGATCCCAGTTCGCTTTCGAAGCTGCCCAAGCGCGGCGGTTTTGCGGAAAGTCGTGCCATTAAGCGGGTGCTGCTCTGGGCCGCCGACTATCTGGCAACCGGAACCGTAGAAGCGTCCGGGTGCTTCCCCATCCCGGTGATCGTCCGTTCGGAAGCGTCAACGCCGGTGCCCGAGACGGAGCTGGAGTCGTTCGCAAGGATTGCTCCAGATCTCGGGGGCTACTTCGTCGCGAGCGGCGGTGCGCTCCCGATCGCTCACGGCTGGGATGCGATGCCCTCCGGGGACTTCATGGCTGGCGCCGCTCCCAAAGAGGTGATCCTTTTCAAGGCGGGGAAAGCTATTTCGCCCGTGTTGCGCGGCGAACAGGCAGCGCTGGTCCCGCTGCCGGGCGGAGACGGCCAGCTGGAAGTGTGGAATCCTACGACCAGTAGCTGGCAACGAGCAGCGCCTCTGGCGATGGAAGCGGAGGGACGATATGCCCGCGGGGTGGGTGCCTGGCTCCAACAGCTCGCCCTGACCCTCGAACCTTCAAAGGGCAAGAGCGCGATGCGGCGGTTGGTCGAGCGGAGCCGCGAGACAGGCGTGATCGTTCCCGCGACGTCCTATATTGTGGTCGAGAACAGCGCTCAGTGGCGGAAGCTGGAGGAGACGGAGAAGAAGAAGCTCGCGAATAGCGCCGCGCTCGAGCTGGAGGAGACGCCGGAGCCGACCACAGTGCTACTATTTGCCTGTGGCGCCGCAGCGCTCATCGCGCGGCGCACTCGACGTCCTCTCTAACCTCGTGCCGACGCGGGTCACGAACTCGCCTTTCCTCCGCGAAGCTGACTAGTTTCGCAACATGCGTATCCGCGCTCTGTTTAGCGCCCTTGGTCTTAATGCCGTCCCTGCTGCAGGCTGGTTCTTCGCCGAATGGTCTGCCGGCACGACCTTGCTCGTTTACTGGCTGGAGACACTCTTCACCATACTGTTCATCTCGATCCGCATCCTGCTTCATCGGCGCGCGGTGCCAAGCAAGGGGCATTGGGATTATCAAGGGCCCAAAGTCCACCGGCCGGGGCCGCCGCAGTTCATCAGACGCTCGACATTCCTCGTTGGCTTTCTGCCCGCAGTGCTCATCTTCACCCTGGCGCATGGCTTCTTCCTGGGGGTTCTCGGCTTCATGGCGAACGTCAAAGGGCTGGCCTCCGAAGCGCACGTCGACGGCCACGGCCTGATGATCGGTGTCCTGGGAATTCTCGTCTTCCAGGGCTCCGACTTCACGGCGGATCTGATCTGGCTGCGGACGCGGCCCTTCCGGTGGATCGAACTCTTGGGGCAACAATGCTTCGGCCGGATCGGGGTGGTCCATCTGACCATCATCGGCGGCATGTGCGCGGTCGCGATCACGGGGGCGAACCGGAACTTTTTCGGGGTTTTCATCGCCCTGAAAACCATGCTCAACCTGTCCAACGCGTTGCCGCAATACAACCCGGAGACACCGCCCGCGTGGCTTTGCAAACTGATGGATCTGGTCCCGTCGACGACCGAGGACGGCCAGGCCACTTTCGCGGAGTATTGGAGAAAGAACAACTCCGAGGAGGAGGAACGTATCGCCCGAAACAACGAGCCTTTCCAAAGAACCTCGAAGTAGGCGCGCGGCCGCGGGCGGTCGAACTGTCTTGCCGGATTACCACGAGAGTTTCACAAACCCGGAAACTCATTGCCTCGGCGCGGGTTCATTGGCATCGTGACCATCTTCGTGCCCGCCCCGCCGCTGCGTGCGCTTCAGACCTGCATGAGCGACGAACTCACTTCCCCAGAAGCCGGTTCCCAGGATTTGCCCGCCGATGACGCGGCGCGCGATCTTGCCTGGATGGCGCGGGTGAAGACCGGCGACACCGAGGCCTTCCGCGAGCTGATCGAGGCGCATCAGCATCGGATCATCGGCACGGTGGCAAAAATGCTGAGCGATGATTCCGATGCGCAGGATATTGCGCAACAGGTCTTCATCCGCGTTTGGAAATCGGCGCCGCGCTACGAGCCGACAGCGAAGTTCACGACGTGGCTTTTCAAGATTACGCGCAATCTCGTTTTTAACGAAATGCGCCGTCGGAAGCGGCACCCGACCTTCTCTCTCGATGCGACCACGGAAGCCGACGATCGGCCATTTCAGACGGCAGACCCGGGGGCAAAATCACCCGACGCAACACTGCAGGACGCCGAGATGCAGGCGGCGATCCAGGCCGCAATCGATACCTTGCCGGAGACCCAGCGGATGGCGGTCATCCTCCGTCGCTACGAAGATATCTCTTACGAGGAGATCGCCGAGATTCTGGACCTCTCGGTGCCAGCGGTGAAAAGTGTGCTTTTCCGAGCACGGACGGAGTTGCGGGCGAAGCTACGGCAGTATCTGGACGCCTGAAGGGTTGCTCCCGGCGCGGAGCGCATTTAGAACGGGCGACCGTTCTCGTCGCCGGCGCTTGCCTTGGCCTGCACCTCACTGCTTTCCCCTCTCTCCATCGCCCTATGAAAGACGAAATGATCCTCGTGATCCGCCGCAGCCTCTTCGATGAACTCGGGGCTTTTCAGGGGCTGAACTTCGAGGTGGATCGTTACCTGCCGGCGCTGCTCGACCGGGCGAACAATTTCTTCACCGCGCGCCCACCCGCGGAGACGAACCCGGAGCTGAAGCAAATCATTCCGTATGTGCTCCTCGTGCACGAAGGCCGGGTGCTGCATTATGTGCGGGGTAAAAAGGCAGGCGAGCAGCGGCTCGTGGCGAAAGGATCAATCGGGATCGGTGGCCACATGAACGACCACGACGAGGGGCTCTTTGCGATCGATCGCGAGGCTTACAATGTCGGCGTCCAGCGGGAGGTTGGCGAAGAGCTGCGGCTCGGCTCCGCTTACAAGAATCATGTAGTGGCGCTGCTCAACGACGACTCCAATGAGGTCGGGCTCGTGCATCTCGGAATCGTCCATATCTTCGAACTCGAAACGCCCGACGTGCAAAAGGGGGAGGCGATGATCACCGAGCTGCAGTTCCTCGACCGCGACGGCCTTGCCGCTCGCGCAGAGGCCATGGAGTCGTGGTCGCGGATTTGTTTCGATCATCTGGATCAACTCCTCGCCACCGCCGGGACTCACGCGTGAGCCATGGACGAGACGCTGGTTAGCATCCTGCGCGGCGCTTTCGAGGCTGGCGCGTCTGATATTCATCTAAAGAGCGACGCGCCCATCGTCTTTCGGATCGATCGCGTGCTGCACCCTGTGGATGCTCCAGTGCCGACGCAGGAATGGCTCCGCTCGGCACTTGCGGGCGTAGTCCCAGCTCATCTGCGGGACCGCTTCGAGCTGGAACATGAGGTGGATTTTGCCTTTCAGCTGCCCGGGCTGAGCCGTTTCCGAGCAAACGTCTATCAGCAGCGCGGTCAAACCACCGCAGCGCTTCGGCTCGTGAAGACCCAGCTCCGCACCTTCGCCGAGCTGAATCTGCCCGACACCGTGCGCAAGATCGCCGAAGCACCACGCGGCATCGTCATCATCGCTGGGGCGATCGGTTCCGGGAAATCGACCACCCTCGCCACGATGCTCGAGCACATCAATGTCACTGCTCGGAAGCACATCGTGACGCTCGAGGATCCGATCGAATACATCTTCACCGACAAGCAGGCGATCATCGACCAGCGGGAAGTCGGTCTTGATACGGAGAGCTTTGGTGCGGGGCTGCGTCACGTGCTGCGTCAGGATCCTGACGTCATCGTGATCGGCGAAATGCGGGACGCCGAAAGCGCGACCGCGGCGATGAGCGCGGCGAATATCGGGCATCTGGTGATCACCACCCTGCACACTGGCGACGCGGCCGGTTCGGTCCAGCGCATGCTGGAATTCTTCCCGGCCGACCAGCGGGAATACGCCCGCCGACTTCTCGCAGCGACGCTGCACGCGGTGGTTTGCCAGCGGCTCGTCCGCACGAGCGAAGGGGGCATCGTCCCTGCAATTGAGATCCTGCTGAATAACACCGGCGTGGCCAAGTTGATCGACAGTGATCACCCGGAGAAACTCAGCTCGGCAATCCAGATGGGCGGCGGCGACGGAATGCAGACTTTCGACCAGGCGCTCGTGCGGTTGGTGCAAGAAGGGCGGATCACGCGCGAGATTGCGCTTGCGCATGCAGCGAATCCGGAAGGCCTGCGAATGGGCTTCCAAGGTGTGGTGCACAGCGACGCTCGACGCATTCTCAGCGCCCGCGACTGAAAGCAAGCTGCGGAACGTCCGCCGAAGGTTAAGTAGTGCGACAACACCCCTCTAGCACAAGCCTTGCACTCTGCGGAAACCTCCGGCTAGATTCTGGGGCTAGTTAACCCACAACCATCCGCACATGAAAAAATACATCCTCGCCGTTCTCGCTGCTTCCCTCTGCGTCGCTTGCGAACAGCGCATCGAAGCGCCAGCCGGCAGCGCCAGCACGACCCCAGCGGGCGACACCACCATCGTGAACCCACCTGCGGAGAAGTCCGACACCACCATCGTCACGCCTCCAGCTTCGACCACTGAGAACAACACGACCGTCGTGAACCCACCGGCAGCGTCATCCACGACCACGCCTCCTGCCTCGACCGAGTCGAGCAGCAGCACGACGACGACGACAACTCCGTAAGTTCCCAGCGAACTTATCAGTTTCGGAAGCCCCCGGTCGAGCCCTCTCGCCGGGGGCTTTTCCGTTCTGAACGGACGAGGGCGGTGAGATGGTTCTTGCTGCAGCATGAAGAGCCGCCGTCCACTCGCAAGCGCCCGCCTTCGCCGTAAATGCGCGGCCGCCACTCACCACGATCGCGTTCGCGCTCGAAAAAGGCCTTCCCTTTTGACGGTAGCGGGTTAGCCTTCCGGCCTCAAATCTCGGGCCGTAGCACAGCTTGGTAGTGCGCTTGAATGGGGTTCAAGAGGTCGCTGGTTCGAATCCAGTCGGCCCGATTTTTTGGAGATCCTGATAGGATCAGCATACTTGGCGCTTTCGAGAGCGGTTATCTTGGCGGCGGAAAGTGGTTGTCCCTAAACCTGCAGGACAATAAAAACGGCCGAGGGCGAGCTCGCCGAGTGGCTGCAGGACCTCGAGAAGGTGGATTTCTGGTGACCGCGACATGACGCTCGGGTGGAACGCTCGACTACGCCTTCTGGACTCGGACATCGCAGCTCGGGTGGCCTAGGAGGCCAAGGTGAGCGACAGGCAGCGGCACGAGTTCAGGAATCGGCAAGAGCGGCACCTCGGAAGATCATCACCGCCACCCCGAGAAACTATCGGCTCAAGTAATTCCGCCAGCTGCCGTAGGAGGTGATTTCTTCGCTTCCTTCCAGAGCGAGAGGCTCGCAGAGGAACCCTTTGCACGCGGTTCCATCCTCCAGCTCGATGGTGCCGATCACCATTGGCGGTGGGACCTGCGCAACGAAGTCACCAAACTGCGCAGCAGTGAGTGACCAGACTTCCACCTCGATCTCTGAGCCACAGAGGGGGGGCGAATTGCCCAAAGCGCAGTGGCCGCTTGCTGATGATTCGTGCGCAGCGTGCGCTGAATTGACCACGCCGCAGGTTGATAGCGTAAGCCGAAAGGATACGGATGCCCAAGCACAGCAGCCGACACTCTTTGCCCTGTTTGTTATTAGAGGGGCACAACGCCAGAGCGCGTCAAAGCACCAAGAAAAGAGAAGCCGGACTCCATGATGAGGCCGGCTTCAGAAAAACTGTCGTAACTGTTACATCACGCGCGTCGCCGGCGCCGTCCGAGCAAAATGCTAGCTCCGCTTAGGAGGGCGATGGCTGCGGAAGGCTCCGGGACGGGACTCGGAGCGCCCGCCACGAAATCCAAGTTATTGTTGTTAGAGTCAACGCCATTTACGCGGCTTATCGATTGTGTATTGCTACCCGAAGGCGCTCGCCCCGCA
>DASVRY010000450.1:0-6811 GCA_036388395.1 Chthoniobacteraceae bacterium | reverse complement strand
TCTCAACCTCCGGCACTCTCTGGACGAGCCTCAATGGCGGCGACACCTGGACGAAGCGGCTCGGCGATCTGGATGCGCCGAGGACGCGCGGCAGTAGCGCCATCGCTTATCATCCCACCAAGGCTGACGAGATCTGGACGGTCGGGGCTCGGAAAACGCTCTCGGGCACGCTCTGGCGCAGCATTGACCACGGAGTGAGCTGGGCCTCCATGGGCGGCACCCCTTTCGTCAATGAGCGGGCGGTCACCATTCATATCCTCCCTGCGGCACCAAACGAGATCTGGGTCGGCACCGCAGCGATCGACGGGTTGAGCACAGCAGGGGGACTTTGGTGCTCCACGGACAGCGGTGCGAATTGGCGCAAGGTGTGGGATAACGGGGGCGCAGTGACGACTTATTACGGCCGACCGCAAGTAAGCTGCATTGCACGAAACGCCGATCGGATCTCGCTTTTCTCGACAAATACTGGCGTGTGGCAGGTGACTGCGACCGACTGGAACAACCCGGCCACCTTCACAGTTTCGCAGGCCACCTTCGCCAACCAGGCCATCCCAAATGTCACCGTCCTGGCGGACGGAACCTTCTGGACCACTGAGATCGGCGATCAGACCTGGGCGCCAAAGGTGAGCACCAATGGCAGCACCTGGACCGATCGCCAGATCGCGCACTCGGCTGCTTATGTGCCCGAGTGGACTACAGCGGCGAATATCACGGCCAAGAACCGCGTTTACGGGCGCGACATGCTGGTGCAAGACCCAAAGAGCCCCTCCCGCTGGCTGGTCACTGGTGGTGCCTCTGCTCACCTAAGTGAAGACAATGGGCTGACGTGGCGATACCAGCCGGGCGGGATGGCCGGCATCGCAAGCTATCGTGCAAACTTTGATCGGCTGAATCCCGGACGGGCGTATCTCGCGAGTTCGGATCGCGGGATTTTTGTCCTAAACGATGGAGGGCTCACGGGAAGGACCGTCCATTGCTCGAATCGGACGTTCAATACGCTCCATACCTTCCATGAGACCATGGTCTCCTCCGATGGACAAACCATTGTGGCGGCTGGTGTTCACCAAGGGGAGAACCGGACCGTGATCATTCGTTCCACGGATGGCGGCGCGAGCTGGTCGAGGCTCACGCCGGTGGGGCTTCCGGATAGCTATGAAGGCGTGACGCGCTCGGTGATGTCGCTCAACGATTCAAACGACTTCCTCGTTCTCCTGGGATACACAAGCCGAACGGGAGATCCGAACAACCCGGGCCTCTACCGCACGACTGATGGCGGAGCGAACTTTGTGAAGGTGGGGGGCACTTCCTTTGACGGGATCGACACCGGGATGCGTTACCATCCTGAGAACGCCTTTCTCGAGCGCGACGGAATCAATCCGAACCTTCGCTATATGGCGTTGCGCGCGAGCAATAACTCCGCCGCTCGCGGGGTGTGGCGCAGCACCGATGGAGGGTCCACGTGGATCCAGCGAGTCGATCCGGTTGGTGGCCAGTGGATCATCGCCTTTGCGGTCGATCCGACGGTGGAGGGACGCCTCTGGGCGGCGAGCGGCTCGCTGCGTCGAAGTGACGATGGCGGAGGCTCCTGGGTCACGGTCGGGAATTTCACTGCCGTCAATTCGATCAGCGCGCACGCGGGGCGTCTCGCGGTGCTGGGACGGCGCAGCGGGGATACCTTCATCAAGATCTACGCGAGTCCGGACAACGGGGCGAGCTGGCAGGAGATGACCAATGCTGAGAACCGGATGGCTTGGGCGCAGCATGTCTCCGTGGACCCGTGGCGACCTGGGCAGATTTGGGTGGCGGGTTCCCGCTCCTTCCAGCTCATCAATCCTCCAACGGCACCGGATCCGCTGCTCACCGGAAGTGCGACTGGATCCGCGCCAGCATCTGGCGATACGAACTTCTCGGCCGAGAAAGCCTTCGACGCTAATACCGCCACGGCCTTTGCACCCGCTGCGACCGGCGGCTTTACCCAGCTGGATCTGGGAGCGGGCAGGTCCGCGCGGGTCACGACGCTCCGCTATTTCCCGCGTGCCGGATTTGAGAGCCGCATGAATGAGGGGCGTTTCGAAGGTTCGCCTGATGGTGCAACGTGGACGACGCTGGCCAGCATCACGCTCGCCCCTCCTGCCGGTTGGCAGGCGCTCTCGGTCGGGGACACGGGCCTTTATCGGTTCCTCCGCTACATCCATCCCACAGGCCTGGCTGACGTCGCGGAGATTGAATTCCGTGGGCAAATGGCCTCTCCGCCGACGATCCTCAATCAGCCTCTGCCGACACTCTCTGGATTGGTGGGACAGCCGCTGACCTACACCCTCAGCGCCTCCGGATACCCGACACCGATATTTACGATCGCCAGCGGAGCACTACCTGCGGGCCTCGTGCTGAACCAACAAACGGGAATTATCTCCGGCACACCCACTGCCGCGGGAAGTGGGAATGTGACCATCCAGGCGACGAACTCCCGAGGCAGCGCCACGGCCTCCCTCGCGGTAGATGTTCCGTTCGGTCCGCGGATTTCCGTAAGCACGCCAGCGCCGTCGTTTGTGCAGGCGCCAAACACCACAGGCACCGCCCCCGTCGTGCTGACGAATACGGGAGATGCTCCACTCTCGTGGTCGGCCGGTGTGCCAACCGTCGAAGGCAGCTACGCGCTCGCGGCGAGTAATACGACCGGAAGCGGAGTCAGCTATGGCTGGATCGACGCGGTGACGGGTGGCACGAAGATTACATTTGGTTCAGTAGATAACAGCAGCGCCGGCCCTATTAGTCTGCCTTTCGCGTTCCCCTTTTATGGCAGCGACCGGAACTCCGTGAGGGTCTGCACGAACGGCTGGCTGAGCTTTACGAGCACGTTGACCAGCTCGACGCCTTCCGCCACGTTGCCGGGTACGGGGAATCCGGAGAACCTGATCGCGCCCTTCTTCTGCGACCTCTATTTAAGAGCAGATAGCGGTGTCTACCATCGCACGGTCGATGCGCAGACCTTTGTCATTAGCTACATGGATCTGGTGCGATATGCAGATCGGGCCGCGACCAACCCCGCGCGTTATACCTTCCAGGTCGTGCTGAAAGTCGATGGGCGCATTCTGTTTCAATACGCGAATGTTCCGAATCTAACCACGACCACGCGGGTTGTTGGAATTCAGAACGCAGCCCGGACCATCGGAACGGCAGTAGCGCAACCAACGACGATTAGCGATCTTACGGGGCGTGCCTATCAGCTTACCCCTCCACTCGGTTGGCTCGCTGGGATTTCCCCAGCGAACAGCTCCGCGGCGGGCGGGATGCTTGCTGGCGGCGCCTCGATCACGCTAAATGCCGCGCTGAATACTGCAGGGCTGGCGAATGGCCAGGTGCGCGCGGCGAACATCACATTCACTTCGAACGATCCGGCTAGCCCCACGCGGGCGGTGACCTTCAATCTAACCGTCGGCACTCCTCCACCGCCCCCGGTGATCGCTGCGGGCCAGAGCGGAACCGGAATGGCAACGCTCCCCTTTAGCTATGCGCTGCAGGCGAGCAATAGCCCGACGAAATGGGCGATGGTTTCGGGGACTTTGCCGGCCGGGGTGGCATTCGATACAGCCATTGGCGTGATCTCGGGAACGCCGACCGCGTCGGGTGTTTTCAATCCGGTCTTCACCGCCTCGAATCAGAGCGGCACATCTCCTGGTCAAAGCTTCCCGCTCACGATCAATGCACCGCCTCCTGGGAACGATTACAACTTCAACGTCCACCGGGCGAACTTCGAGGAGACCTATAACGAAACCGCAGGCTGGGGTGCGCTTTGGAGTTCGAACATCGGCATCGCGGGCTCCGGCGGCCTCGCGACCGACTCGAACAGCCGAGCGGCTCTTCTCCCCGGCGCGACTGTCACCTTCAATAGCAGTGGTCAGTTTGTGGATCTAAGTATCGCCTTCAAGGCGAGGGTCACTACGGGATCCACGAATACTGCAGGTGGAGACGCGCTTCGCATCGGGCTGAATCGGGCGAACGCGCCGTTGCTCACGGCCGGTGGTTTTATCGCGGCGGGGATGAATAGAACTGGAACAAGTGTCCTTACCTCCGCTCTGGCCACGGAGAGTCGCAATAATGTTCCCGGGACGACTGGCACCACCGATTCCGACGCGCTAACGCTCACCGATAGCCATTGGTATGCACTGGATGCCACGATCACCTATGATGGAGGGAATGCCTTCACCGTCAGCGGGCGACTCTACAACCTCGGACCGGATGGAACTTCGGCCCCAGTGCTGGTGGATAGCTATACCGCACCTCGAAGCGGCCTGAGCAGCCTGGTCGGTGTGCCGCTGTATGCCGGGTTTCAGGGATTGAGTTCAGGTGGGTTCGGTGGTGTCCGGGCACTCGATAACTTCAAAGCTCGCGTCGGCGGTGGGCCCCCGAACGGGATGGTAAGCTTCCGATCGAGCTACGGGTTGGCGGCTGATGGTAGCCAGGATACCGCCATGCCTGCGCGCGATGGAGTGGCGAATCTGCTCAAGTACGCCTTTAACATGATTGGCTCCGGCGTAGGTCAGGCCGGTTCAATCTCGGCTCCCAATGTCTCGGTCTTGTCTGCGAGTGGTTCTGCGGGTCTGCCGCGGATTGTCTCCGACGGGACGGGCCGGCTTACCGTGACCTACCTTCGGCGGAAGCCTGCATCGAACCCCGGGGTTAGCTATGGAGTGGAATGGGCCGACGCCAGCTTCCTCTGGAGCACAAATCCCGCGGCCACCGAAAACGTAACTTCAATTGATACTATCTTCGAGCGAGTGACTCTTAACGACTCAGTTTTGGGTTCAAGCCGACGCTTTGCACGGGTGCGGGTGACCACTGCGCCGTAAGGGCGACGGTGTTGTGGCTATATCGCCGTCATCGCCCTCTGTCTCCTGCTGCTCTCCGAATCTTTGCGGGAACGTTCCTCGAGAGTCCGGGGTCCATCGACTCCGCTCCGCCCACTTTCCCCTGGGCTAATGACCGGTGGGCAGGAACGCTGCCACATTCACCCGACGACTGGCTGTGCGTTCGCCGCCGGTGCTGTTCAAGGGACTGGCTCTGTTAATACGGGCCTGAGGAGGTGCAAGGCGTAGCGCCCGTTGCGGTGCGTGAGACGGAGCGGCGCGTCGAAGGCCCGCGTGAGATTGGCCGAGGTAAGGGCGGATTGCTTTGCGCCTGCACCGACGACTTCGCCACCTCGCAAGAGGAGAGCGTGCGTGATTGCCTGGACGATTTCCTCCACGTGATGCGTGACGAGCAGCAGCGCAGGAGAGTCGGGGCTCTCCGCGAGCGTATGGATAAAGGCGAGGAAATGCTCCCGCGCCACGGGATCGAGTCCAGCGCACGGTTCATCGAGGATCAAGAGGCGCGGCCTTGCCATGAGCGCACGGCCGATGAGGACGCGCTGCCGTTCGCCTTGGGAGAGGACCAGCCATGGGCGTTGAGCCAGGTGGCCGGCGTTCACCTGCTCGAGGATCTGTGCGCCTTCTGCACGGTCTGCAGCGCCTACTTTGCCCCAGTAATCGATCATCGCGTATTTACCGCTGATCACCGTCGTGAGCGCCGGCTCCGCGTCGGCCATCATCTGGCGGACGCTGGAGCTGACGAGCCCCACCCGCTTCCGCAGTTCGCGCCAGTCGGTGGCGCCGAACGTCTCGCCAAGCACGCGAATGGTGCCGGCGGTGGGACTGAGGTAGCCGGTGAGGGCGCTGAGCAGCGAAGTCTTGCCCGAGCCGTTTGCACCGAGAATGACCCAATGCTGGCCGGCCTCAACCCGCCAGGAGAGTCGATCGAGAATCGTCGTATCGCCGCGACGAATGGAG
Source organism: Chthoniobacteraceae bacterium (assembly GCA_036388395.1). Lineage (GTDB taxonomy): Bacteria > Verrucomicrobiota > Verrucomicrobiia > Chthoniobacterales > Chthoniobacteraceae > DASVRY01. The sequence goes on along the minus strand of DASVRY010000450.1, from coordinate 986 downwards.
AGTTCCTCAACTTCGAGGATGGGCGCCTGAGTTGGCGCAAACCGCTCTTCGACGTCGCCAGAGGATCTCTCCCTTTCCCTCTTCATCTTCATCTCCGTCCAGAGCCCAAGCACCGAACCGGAAGCGCACTTACTTCAGCAGTTCCGATTTGGGAGCATGAGTAAAGAACGCCCCCTCGAGGAAGAGCGCGACAAGAAGAAGAACGCTGAGAAGCAAACGATGGATGCACCGCAGGAAGAATTCGTCGGAGACGAGGCGACTCCTTCACGCGATATCAGCGAACTTCGTGACCGGCAGGAGGGCGACGAAGTGACTCTCGCGGTGCAGCATCACGCCGAATACGGCATTCACAACTAGGCTAGGGGCGGAGCGGGGTCACTCGCGCCGGGCGAGGATCTCGTGGGTCTGCTTGGTCTTGACGATCGAATCCGCGGGTGCGATTCCGCGCCATTGCGTCCCAGGATATAGAACGGTGTTCCGGCCGATCACGGACCCCGGATTGATGACAGAGTTGCAACCGATCTCCGCCCGGTCACCGATGATCGCGCCAAATTTCTTCAGACCGGTGGGAATCACTGCACCGTCTACTGCGATCGTGATCTCGCTGTGGTCTAGCTTGACGTTCGAAAGGATCACGCCCGCGCCGAGGTGGGCACGATAGCCGAGGATCGAGTCGCCGACGTAGTTGAAGTGCGGGATCTGCGCTTCGTCGAAGATGATCGAGTTCTTGAACTCGCAAGAATTTCCCAGCACGCAGCCGGAGCCGACGATGACGTTCTCCCGGATGTAGCAGCCATTGCGGATCTCGCACCCTTCACCGATCCAGGCCGGGCCTTTCAGCATGGCGCCTTGCTCGATTACGGTGCCTTTTCCGACGAAGACCGCGCCGCTGACGAACGGCTTCCCGATCAGCCGCCCATGCACCGCCGGTTTTAAGCGGAACTGCAGGTAGCTGGTGATCTGCTTGAGCGCATCCCAGACGTTCA
>DASVRY010000449.1:0-3669 GCA_036388395.1 Chthoniobacteraceae bacterium | reverse complement strand
ACCTGGTTCGAGTGCCCCATGCCGCGCGATTTGATGACGTGCAGGCCGCGATTGCGTTCGCCGTTGCTTTCGAGATCGCGCAGCACCATCCAGGTATCGACGAGTGAGGAGATGGCCGAGTCCGCCCGCTCGATCACGTGAGCTCCGGCCTTCAAGTCGGTGAGCATTGCAGTGATCCCTTTCTGTTTTAAGTAATCGAGCAGCCGCATCATCGCAGACTTTACTTCCAGCGCGGTGCCACTGGTATCGAGGCCGGAGATCGGATCGATGATCACGACGCTTGGACAGAACTCAGAGATCGCCTTGATCGTCCGAGCCAGATGCATCTCGAGGCCGTAGTGAAAGGGCCGCACCGTCTCGAAATGCAGCAGCCCTTTCTTCGTCCATTGCGTCAGGTCGATGCCGATCGTGCTCATATTCCGCATGATCTGACTCGGCGACTCCTCGAACGAAAAATAGAGGACCTTTTCGCCGCGCCGGCAGGCGGACTCAGTAAAGGTCGCCGCGACGCTGGTCTTGCCCGTGCCCGCCGTGCCCGAGAGAAGAATGCTGCTGCCGCGGTAAAAGCCTTTCCCGCCAAGCATCGTGTCGAGACGCTCGATCCCGGTCGGCACGCGCTCGCCGGAAGCTTTGTGTTCGAGCTGCACGGAAGTCACCGGCCAGATCGAGATGCCGTCTTTCTCGATGAGAAAGGGATACTCGTTCGTGCCGTGCGTGGTGCCCCGATATTTCACCACGCGGATGCGGCGCGTCGTCACCTGATCGACGACGCGATGATCGAGCGAGATCACGCAATCGGAGACATATTCCTCCAGCCCGTAGCGGGTCAATGTCCCTTCGCCGCGCTCACCGGTCATGATCACCGTTACGCCTTTTTCCTTGAGCCAGCGAAAGAGCCGGCGCAGCTCGGCGCGGACGATCGAGTGATTGGGCAGACTGGCGAAAAGTCCCTCGATCGTGTCGAGCACCACGCGCTTCGCCTTGATCGAGTCGATCGCATAACCGAGCCGGATGAAGAGCCCTTCGAGGTCATACTCGCCCGTCTCCTCAAACTCGCTCCGTTCCACATGCACGTGGTCGAGCAGCAGCTTCTTCTGCTCGACCAGCGCGGCAAGATCGAACCCCAGCGACGCCACATTTTCGGTCAACTCGGCGCCTGTTTCTTCGAAAGCCAGGAAGACCCCCGGCTCGTTGTATTGCGTCGCGCCGCGGACCAGGAATTCCATGGCCAGCAGTGTTTTGCCACAACCTGCGCCGCCGCAGACCAAGGTTGGCCGTCCAGCGGGAAAGCCGCCCTCAGTGATTTCATCAAGCCCCCGAATGCCCGTCGGCGCCTTGGTAAGAGTGGTCAGCGGAGATCGTTGTTTGGAGAGAATTATGGGCTTTTTCATGGGTGATGGGGGGAGTGGAAAGGGCGTTCGGGATCGATCAATGGTGTTGACGAAAACCGGCGGGGCGAGGCCGCGGTGCCTTCTTCCGCGTCGACGGAGTCGAGGAAGCTCGAGTCGTCAGGGTCGGACGCCGACCCTTGAGAATCCGGTCAATCAAACTAAGCAAATGGCCGCCACTGCTGGGAATCTCTCGCGCCCCGAGGCCCTCGCGCCCGAGGTTCCCCAGCACCGTACCGAGCAGCAGGTGGGTGATCCCATCGTCGTAGGTAATGACGGCATTCATTCTCATCTCTAGTAGAAGCGGAGCCAGTGCCCAGCTTGCCGCGGGAAGTGTGTATTTTGCTGCTAGGGGTAAACCCCGAGAGCTTCGGGAGTGCGGTTGTTGCTCACAGCTCCGGGAGCAAACGCGCTCGGCGCTCCGCGAACGCTTCGAACACTGCCGAAGTATTTAGCTATGACAAACTCGGAGCCCCGCTCTTCTCCAGCTCACCTAGTGCGCGGACCAGTTCGGTGCGGGTCCGGATGCCGAGCTTTCGATAAACTGCCGTGAGCTGTTTCTTGATGGTGCCGATATCGCGCCCCAGCCGCAGGGCGATGCACTCGTTCGATCCTCCGCGCCAAACCTCCCGGGCAATCTCACGTTCGCGCGTCGTCAGCAGATCGAGCAGGAGCGGTTTCCCGGAGACGCTCTCCGCGGTTTCGCTGCACTTGAGCAGGAAGTGCGGAAGCCCTCGTCCATTGCCCCGTGAGCCGATCATGCGAACAGAAAGGCGCAGTCGAGCGGCCTCGGGATGCCTGACCTGTATGGGGTCCGGATACGGCGCTGCAGCTCCCGCAGGGATGTGCCGCAAGCTCTCTTCGTAGCCTTCCTTGAGCACGTCGCAGGCTGCCAGGGCCGCTTCCGGCAGGGCGAAGACAAGGCGGGCGTTGAGTGTCCGGCCACCTTCGCCGTGATTCCAGCGGGCGAAATGCACCTTCGCCTCGTCGGTACAGGAGATCACTCGCAAGTTCCAATCGAGCACGGCGCTTGGCTCCTGCATGCTGTCCATGACGCTGCCGATCTCCGCGGAGGTGAGCCCGAGTTGGTGAATTCGCTCCAAGCGTTGAAAGCAAACTTCCAGGTGCGGATAGATATGTTGCAGCAGACTCATCTCCGCCGCAGTGAAGTCTCCTTGTGCCGGAGAGCGCACAGGGCTGACCCATCCGAGAAGCTGCGAACCGCTCCAGAAATTCAGCGCAATGACGTATCGCCACCCTTCCGGCTCCATGACCTGCTTGTAAAACGGGGTGGTTTCAATGTCCACACCCGGGGGCAGGGGATCCTCCAACCGGACCCACTTCTTCCCTGGGTTTTTCCGGAGATAATCGAAGACTGGATTGCATGTTGGATCGTAGCGCACATCGCCCCGCACATCGTGGAAGCCATCTCTCGTGCTGTAGAAGAAGAGCGGCTTGAACTCGAACAACACCATCGCCGCACCGACGCTGTGAACCGGCATCAGCTCACCGACCAGCCGCTCTGCCGCCCGGCAGAGGGAGCGGAAGTCGACCGTGGTGTGCAGATCGAGAAGAGCTTTCGTCGCTCTCGCTGAGAGGGATGGCGCAGGAGAGCGACGGTCTCGCATGCGACACAGTGTGAGACTTCCGTCAAACTGATGCAAGCAGAGAGGCCGTCGCCGATTTCCACCTTCGGCCCATAGGCACGCAGACGGATCTTCCCTACGCTCGGCGGCTTGTCTCAGGTCTATCCATTACGCTGGCTGCAAACGGGCGGCCTTTACAAAGGTGATTCGCTGCCCAGCTCGCCGGGAGCGGGATTCCCGTCGCGGTCTTTGTTCGCGGCGGGCTCTGCGGTGCTGCTCGTTTGGTGCGCAATGCCGCTGGCGGCACTTGGAGAGACCGTGGAAAACGGCACCTTTGCCGCGCAGCTCGAGGATTGGTCGGTGCAAGGTGGCGTTTTCGGCGATAGCGCCGTCGCGGTTCTCACGGATCAGGATTCACGTGCACTGCTCCACCAAAGGGTGCCGATTGAGTTTGGCGAGTTCGTCCTCTCCTTCGATTTCAGGAATGCGCTCTCCACGGATGTCCCAAGCGGCACTTTTCGAGATACGTTCTTCGCGACACTCTACTTCACCGATGAAACTGGCGCGCCGGACATCGCCAATTCACCGCCGCCGGATGCGTTGCCACTCTTTGATCTTGATGCGGGCGGCGCGTATAACGTGCATCCGGCGGCGCGGATTGGCAGCAGCACGAAAGGCTTGGGTTGGTGGTCGTT
>DASVRY010000448.1:0-1670 GCA_036388395.1 Chthoniobacteraceae bacterium | reverse complement strand
CCCTTACGCCTTTGCGAGCGCTGGTGTAGCGGCCATCCTTTCTCCGCTCTTCATCGGCTCGCTGGCCGATCAGCACATCTCGCCGCATCGCCTGCTCCGCTGGCTGGCGCTGGGGACCGGCCTGTCACTGAGCCTCGCCTTTTTTGCCATCGCGAGAGGGTGGGGTGCCGCCTGGGTGCTCGTTGGGATGCAGTTCCAGGCGCTCTTCTCCGCTCCGCTCTGGGGGCTGGCAACAAGCATCGCGCTTTCCACGTTGCAGGATCCGGCGCGGCAATTCGGCGGGGTGCGCGTCTGGGCGACCTTTGGGTGGATGACTGCCGGGATGATCACGAGCTTCCTGCTGCGGGCGGATACGTCGGCGACATGTGGCATCGTCGCGGGAGGGGTGTGGTTGGGCGTGTTCTTGATCAGCTATACGCTGCCCCACGCGGAGCCTCGGGTGACAAATGCCAGCCGCTCCTGGCGCTCGTTGCTTGGCTTCGAGGCGATCGGACTTCTGCGGCACCGATCCCATGGGACAGTGTTCATTACCGCGGCCCTGATCAGTGCGCCGCTCGCGGCATTTTACCCTTTCGGTGCGATGCAATTGCGCGCGCTGGGCGAGTCGCGCGTGGCGGCATTCATGGCGCTCGGGCAGGTGAGCGAAGTGGTCGCGATGTATGCACTCGCTCCGCTCCTCGCCCGCGTGCGGCTGAAGTGGATTCTCGCCGCTGGCATCACTTTCGGGGTGGTCCGTTACGGGCTCTTCGCACTGAACAACCTCCCGGCCGTGATCGCCGGCATCACGCTCCACGGGCTTTGCTTCACCCTCTTCTTTATCCCGGCGCAGATTTACCTGGATCAGCGAATCGACCGATCGCTCCACGCGCGCGCGCAGGCGTTGCTCACGCTGATGATGTCCGGGATCGGAACGCTCGCGGGCTACCTCGGCTGCGGCTGGTGGCGGGAAGCGTGCACCGGCCCGAATGGCACTGACTGGCCACTCTTTTGGAGTGTCCTGTGCGGATTGATGGTCGCCTCGCTCGCGTTTTTCCTGGTGAGCTACAAGGGCCGTGCCGACACCGAGGGGGAGGGAAGCGGCTCACCGAGCAGGTCGTAAACCTGCGTGCCTGTGATCCGCACGTTGATGAACTCGCCGACCGGCGCTGGGCTGCTGAGCAAGATGCGGCCATCGATATCCGGCGCGTCCGCCGCCGCGCGGGCGACGAGCGGTTGATCGACCAGCACCCGGATTGTTTTGCCGACCTGAGCGGCGGAGACCTCTGCCGCGATCTTCTGCTGCAGCTTCATCGCCTTCTTGTAGCGAGCCTGCTTCACCTTTGTGGGGAGCTGGCCTTCCATCTTGGCCGCGCGGGAGCCTTCTTCCTGTGAGTAGGTGAATACGCCGAGTCGCTCGAAGCGAGTGCGTTTGATGAAATCGAGCAGGTAGGCAAACTCTTCCTCCGTCTCGCTGGGGAAACCCACAATGAACGTCGTGCGAATCGCGATTCCGGGAATGCCGGCGCGGATCCGCGCGATGAGGGTCTCAATGTGCTCACTGCTCGTCTCCCGCCGCATCAGCTCAAGCATGCGCGGATGGATGTGCTGCAGCGGCATATCGATGTAGCGGACGACCTTCTCGCACTCCGCAATACAGGTGATGAGCTCGTCGCTCCAATGCGCCGGGTGCG
>DASVRY010000447.1:0-7505 GCA_036388395.1 Chthoniobacteraceae bacterium | reverse complement strand
CTTTCAAAAGCTTCCTTTGAATCGCGCCACGTTCCTTGTTGCAGCCAGTTGGTTCGCCGTCATCACGTGGGTGGTGACGATCTGCGTGCTGTCCAGCATGAGTGGGCAGGACATCAATAAAATGGCGCCTGCGTTTTGGGATAAAGGAGCGCATTTTATCGCCTTTGCCGCGGGGGCCGTGGCGCTCACCACAGCGCTTCGGCTCACCACCGAGTGGAGCTGGCGCCGGGTAATCCTCGTGGCGATCATCGCCCTCTCCGCCTTTGGCGCTGCCGATGAATATCATCAGCGGTTCACGCCCGGCCGGACTGGCGCGGATGTGCAAGATTGGATGGCCGATGCTCTCGGCGCGGCGGCAGGAGCGATCGCGACTTACCTGATCTATGGACGATTTTCGCGCAAGAGCGCTCCAGCTCCGGCAGGAGATTGAGGAGCACGACCGCCGCTACTACGAGCAGGCGGCGCCGACAATATCCGATCCGGAATACGACGCGCTTTTCCGCGAACTGCGCGACCTAGAGGAGGCGCATCCGGAACTCATCACGTCAGATTCGCCCACACAGCGGGTCGGTGGCAAACCGGCGACTGGTTTCCAGCAGGTGCGGCATGCCGCGCCCATGCTTAGCCTCGACAATCTCTTCGCAAAGGACGGTGCCGAGGCTTTGCGAAAGTTCGTCGCTGGCGTCGAGCGGCTCCTCCCGGGCGAACCGCTGGAGTGGTTGCTCGAGCCGAAGATCGACGGCGTGGCGGTGAGTCTTCGGTATGAAAATGGACGGCTCGTCACCGGTGCGACGCGCGGCGATGGCGAGACTGGCGACGACATCACGTCGAATCTGCGCACCATCCGCAGCGTGCCGCTAAAGCTCACCGGTGCTCCAGAGGTGCTGGAAGTGCGCGGTGAGGTCTATCTGCCGACCATCGGTTTTCAGCGGATGCGCGATGAGATGGTCGCGGCGGGAGAGGAACCATTTGCCAATGCGCGAAACGCGGCGGCGGGTTCGTTGAAGATGCTGGACTCCCGCGTGGTCGCGAAGCGCCCGCTGGAGGTGGTGCTTTACGGGCTCGGCGAAGTAAGTGACGACACGCCTGCCACCCAGTGGGGGCTGCTGGAGTGGCTGAAAGTATTTGGGTTTCGCACGCCAGCATTTACGCGCCTCTGCCGAAGCGTGGAGGAGATCACCGTTGCGATCACTGAGCTGGATGCAGTGCGGGACGGCTTCGGCTTTGAAACGGACGGCGCCGTGATCAAGCTCAACTCACTCGAGCAAAGGGAACGCGCCGGCTATACCTCGCGCGCACCACGTTGGGCCAAGGCATGGAAATTTGCCGCCGAGCAGGCGGAGACACGGCTGCGGGCGATCACCGTGCAGGTCGGGCGCACCGGTGTGCTCACGCCGGTCGCGGAGCTCGAGCCGATCCTGCTCCGCGGGAGCACGATCAGCCGCGCAACCTTGCACAATGAGGATGAAATCCGCCGGAAAGACATTCGCATCGGCGATACGGTGATCATCGAGAAAGCAGGCGAGGTCATCCCCGCGGTTGTGCGGGTGGTGCTGGAGCGCCGAGCGCCGGAGGCGGAGCCGTTTGACTTTCCTGCGCACCTGCAGGGGAAATGTCCGGCATGTGGAGCGGCGATTCGGCGCGATCCGAAGTTCGCGGTTTGGTTTTGCGAAAATCTGAACTGCCCGGCGCAGAAAACACGGCGCCTGGAATACTTCGCCCGCCGGGGCGCCCTCGATCTGGAAGGCCTCGGTGGAATCGTGGCCGACAAGCTCGTCGAAACGGGCCTGGTTACGGATCCGCTGGATGTCTTCCGAATAGACCTGGAGACGCTCTCGACCTTGAACCTCGGCACGGCAGAAGAGCCGCGGACGTTCGGACAAAAGAACGCATCGAAGATGATCCACGCGATCGAGCGGGCGAGAAATTTGCCGCTCGCGCGCTGGCTACACGCGCTGGCGATCCCGGAAGTCGGCGAAACAACCGCATTCGACCTGGCGAGCTTCCACGAGAGTCTGGATGCGGTTGCGGAATCCCCGCTGCTTCGCGCGGTTTGCGAGTTGGATCAGCTGAACAACCAAGCATCAACGACGAATCCGCGGGCGCGGCATAATCGTGAACTCGAGGAGGCGGAGCGGGAAAGAATCAGCGCCCGCCATGCCGAAATTGCGGTGCGGACCAAGGTGCTTCAGGCGGAACTCGAGCAGGCAGGATTTGCCAAACGCACTCGCAAGAAAGGCGCGGAGGAGGGTGGGTTCGTGACGAAGCTCGGGCCAGTTGCCGCGCGCGCCGTGCTCGATTACTTTGCGTCGCCGGCAGGCCAGGCAGTGCTGAACCGACTGCGCGAGCTGCAGATTTCGCCGCGCGGAACTGTTCCCTCACATGGCGGAGGAGCATTGCCGCTCGCGGGGAAGAGCTTCGTTCTTACCGGCACGCTTTCGACCATCACTCGCGGCGCAGCGGCCGAGCAGATCCGTGCGCTGGGGGGAAATGTGAGCAGCGCCGTCAGCCGAAAGACCGATTTTCTGGTGGTGGGAGAAAATGCCGGCTCGAAGCTCGATGAAGCACAAGCGCTCGGAGTTGCGCAGCTTTCCGAAGCGGCTTTCCTTGAACTTCTCGGCAGCTCTCCCGCGGACGCCCCGCCGAAGCAGCCGGACCTTTTCTGATTCACCACGGAGGACACCGGAGAGCACGGAGGGAATGAGGTAACCGCGAAGACGCGAAGAGCGCGAAGGGACGAGCACAGGCGGCCGCTCAGGTATCGAGGAGAGCAGAAGAGGCGAGGCTGCGCGGATGGATTCAATGTGGAAGGCAGGAAGGCAGGAAGAAAGAGGCGGCGACCGGCGCCACCGAAGATATCGCCGCGTCCGCCGCGCCCGCTGCGGTTCCCCTTCCTCCCTTCGCATCTTCGGAATTATCTTCCCTTCTCCGTGACCTCCGTGCTCTCCGTGGTGAAGATTCCTCAGCGAGCGCGAAGAGAAGAACATTGTGGTCGCTCGAGATCAGGAACCTGGAAAAGCAGGCGCTGATGGATGGATCAATTTGAAAGGCAGGAAGCCAGGAAGAAAGAGGCGTTCGACCAGCGCCACCGGAGATATCGCGGCGTCCGCCACGTTCACTGCGCTTCCCCTTCGCGCTCTTCGCGTCTTCGCGGTTACTTTCCCCTCAGCGTTCGGAGCCGAGCGGGAGTGCTCCACCCGGCAGCAGCGGAGCGAATTCAGGCGAGGGGATGTGCGCGTCGCCGCCACGAGCGGTGCGGGGGCTGCCGGGGTGATCGGCTGGATGAAGTTTCAGCTCCAGTGGTTCTCCGTCGCGGCTGATCTGCACGGTGAGTTCGTCATCAGCTGTGAGGAAGAAGGCCGCATTGCGCACGTCTTCAGGTGATTGCACTAGGTCAGCACCGACTCGCAGCAGGACGTCGCCTTTCCGCAGCCCAGCCTTTTGCCCGGGAGAGTTATCCATCAGGTCGTTCACTCGCGCGGTCGACCCGGCGACGGGTGCGGCAGCGGGCTCGATCTCGATGCCCAGCCAGCCAGGTCGCACTTCTCCAAAGCGCAGAAAATCTTTGCGCACCTTTTCCGCCGCCTCGATTGGCAGGGCGAAACTCCCGCTGCCGCCATCCAGGCTGGCAATTAGAATACCCACCGCTTCCCCACGCATATTGAGCAGCGGCGCGCCGCCTTCGCCTCTTTGCACGGGCACGCTGGCGCGGATATGGCGCGTGGCGAAATAGCTCTGCTGATAACGAATATCGAACCCGCCGACGGTCCCGAAGCTGGGCGTCAGCGGAAGATCCATCGGGTAGCCGATCGCGAGGACAGGCGAGGCGAGACCGAGTTCCCGCGATTTGCCGAGCACGAGAAACGGCGTCTCCGCGTCCACCTTGAGAATGGCAATACCGCTGCGTGGATCAGCGACGACACGGCGCGCCGGATACTTCATGTCGCCATGGCAGACGACAATGTCGTGCGATTCCCCACCGACCGAGTACGAGGTATAAATCGTTCCGCTCGGATCGACGAAAAAGCCACTTCCTGAGAGCCGCCCGTGAAGATCGGCGGCCTCGATGCGCACAATAGCCCGGCGGCATCGCTCGAAGATTCCCTGAACTTCGCGTCCGATCGATTCCGCGACCGAAGGCGTTTCCGCCGCGGAGGGCGTCGCACCTTGCTCCTGCGCCACCAATGGCGCCGCGACCGCCAGGCCGCAGGTCAGCAGGAGCGCGCGACGCCCGCGCCTAGAACTTGAACGATGCCTCATAGCTCACGGGCCGGGCATCGATGACGTAACGCGGACGATAGTCCGCGTCGCCACGAGTGGAGACGGTCTGAAACGACTTTTCCCCCAACTCCGTCGCGGTCACCGGCGCAGCCTGCAGCGAAAGCATCGGTTTGCTCGCGGACTTCTGCGTCGTGCTTGCCACCGAACGCGTGTTGTTTGATTCGACACCGCCGGGAAGCAGCACGCCGATCGCGGCCAACCCGACGACGAGCGCTGTGGCCATCGCTCCCGCATAGGAGGAACTTCCCATGCTGTGCTCGCTGAACGCGGTCTGCACCCGCTCGATCATGATCCGCCACAGGGGACGCTGCAGCAACTCGGCTCGCTGCCGCCGATGAATATCGGTGAGGAGGCGGTCGAAGTATTGTGGCTCAGGCTGTTCGTAGCGCTTCAGGCGCAGCAGAGCGGAAAGTTGTTCTTCGGTCATGTGGTCAGCTCGGCTTAATGGAATTCGGTAAGGAAATTTTGCAACTGGCGATGCGCATAAAAGAGCCGCGAACGCACAGTTCCTTCAGAGATGCCTAGGATCTTGGCAATTTCGGCGTGTGGCATGCCCTGGATGTCGAACATCGTGACGACGGCGCGGTGGTCGTTTGACAGCTTCTGCATGGCCTCGTTCAACCGGATCTGCAGCTCACCGAGATCTGCCTCCCGCACTGGTGTGGTGCCCGCGGTTAGCTCGATGAACTCCTTGTCGTTCTGAATGTTCGCATCGACGTCATCGAGGCTCATGTGAAACCGGCGGCCGCGCTTCTTGAGGAAGTTGATCGTCATGTTCACGCCGATCGAGTGGATCCAGGTGTAAAAGCTCGATTTTCCGCGGAAGCCAGTGATCGAGCGGAACGCCTTGGCCCAGATGTCCTGCATCAGGTCGTTCGTATCCTCGTGGTTCGAAGTCATGTTGTACACGAGGCCGTAAAGGCGCGGGCTGTACTTCACGATGAGCTCATCGAAGGCCGCCGCGTCACCCGCTTGGGTGCGGGCGATCGCGTCGTCGTCCTGCTTGCGGCTGAGCTCGTCCTGCATGCTTCGCGGCGTGCTAACAGGCTTTGCCGCGGAGGGGAATGCCGATTCCGCCGCTGGGGCCGAAGCTTGGGCTGTGAAGAACGGGAGCGCGCTCCCGGAGATGACGCTGGCGAGGTTCATGGATTATTCCCGGCCGCGCGAAAGCAGAAAGAGGTAGAGCAGGTTGCCGAGTGCCGCGATGAAGGCGGCGACGTAGGTGAGCGCCGCGGCGTCGAGCACGCGATTCACGCCCACGGCTTCGGCGCCTGGCTGAATGATACCCATGTGCTGGAGGACGACCTTGGCGCGCTTGGAGGCGTCGAATTCCACCGGCAGAGTAATGAGCTGGAAGAGCGCGAGGGCCAAATAGCAGTAGATGCCGATCTTAATTAGCCCGAACATTCCGAAGAGGAAACCGCCGATCATGATGAACGGCAGCATCTGCGAGGCGAGCATCGTCACGGGCACGAGTGCCATGCGGGCTTTCAGCGGAGCGTAGGCGCGTGCGTGCTGAATGGCGTGACCGGCTTCATGAGCCGCGATGCCGAGGGCCGCGACAGAAGGCGTGTGGTAGACGTCGGTCGAGAGGCAGAGGCGCTTATTTGTCGGATCGTAGTGATCGCCGAGCATGTCGTTGATCTCGACCACTTCCACATCGTTGATCTGGGCGGCGGCGAGAACGTCGCGGGCGGCTTCAGCGCCGGTGATGTTCGAGGTCGCGCGGAGCTGCGAGTATTTCCCAAAAGCGCTCTTTACCCGATATTGTGCCCACAGGCCGAGGAGCATTGGGACGAGAACGAGAAGAAGATAGAGACCCATAATTCAGGCAAGGTGGTTGGTGAGCCAGAAATGACAAAAGAAACCGCCTAGCGTTCAATCTGGCAGCCGATTCCGAGGTGCAGAGCTGTTGCTGGGAGGACGGCGGGAGTGATGATCGGGAGCTAGGAAAGCAGCGCGCCCGGCTGCAACGTCGACTGCCTTTAGACGACGCTAGCGATGCGATAGGCTTCCTGGCGCCCGCCGACTTTGATCTTCAGCTTGTCACCCTCCTTGCGCCCCAGCAGCTGACTACCAAGTGGTGACTGCGGCGTGATGATGAGAATCGACGTGCCGTTTTGCTCCACCTCCATCCCGCCGGCGCGTGGGCCGATGAAATACCAGGAGCGCTCCTTTGCCAGCTCGAGCTCGACGAGCGCGCCGAGATCGATCGGTTCACCCGCTGTGAAGCCGCGGATTGCCAGTGAGGTGAATTGCTGGCGGGCATGCTCGGTTTCGGCCGCCTGCTTCGACTGGCCATGGGCCAGGTAAGACGCCTCGAGCCCCCGCGTGTCGTATTTGTTCTCGGCTTTGCTCTGCTCGTGGGTCGCCTCGGCGTGCGCAGCGCGAGCGGATTGCCCGTAGAGCTCCAGCTCACGATCAAGCTGGGCGATGATGCTTTCGAGGAGAGTGCGTTTATCGATCACGGTTGAGAGATCAAATGGCGGTGAGGCTCTGGGTTCAATCATGGAAGTGGCAACTGCATAGCAGAACCGAAGCCCCTCCAATCGTCGACAAGCCTCCGAGCCTCGCCTACCGTCCCCGCTCCGTCATGCTTAGCTATCTCGGGCGAGCCACACTTTCGCTGCTGCATTACCTTGGGGAACTCGCGTTGCTTTTCGCCGAGACGATCCGGGCGCTGTTTGTTGCGCCGATTCGCTGGCGTCTATTTGTGCGTCAGCTGGTCGAGGTGGGCTTTCGCTCGCAGCTCGTGGTTGTGGTCACCGGCGCATTTACCGGTGCGGTCTTTGCGGCGCAGACATATTTCCAATTCTCCCGCCTTGGAATGGAATCCGCCGTTGGCGCGGTGGTCGCGGTTTCGATGTTTCGGGAACTCGGTCCTGTGCTCACGGGGCTGATGGTCGCGGGTCGCGTGGGCGCCGCGATTGCCGCGGAGATCGGCACGATGAAGGTCACCGAGCAGATCGATGCCTTGCGTGCGCTCGGAGTTCATCCGGTCGACTATCTCGTCGTCCCGCGCTTCCTTGCCCTGCTCATTTCCATGCCACTGCTTGTCGCGGAATGCGTCGGGCTCGGCATCCTCGCGAGCTACTTCGTCGGCACGAAGGTGCTCGATATTTCGGAAGCCTATTACGTCCACACGATGCTGAATTTCACGAGCCTGCGTGACGTTCAAATGGCGCTCAGCAAAGGCCTTGTTTTCGGCGTCCTCATTGTCTTCA
>DASVRY010000446.1:0-4780 GCA_036388395.1 Chthoniobacteraceae bacterium | reverse complement strand
AGCACCCGGGCGACATTGATATAGTCAGTGGGAATCGCCCGGACACCGACGGCAGTGTTCAGCACGGTGGGCCACATCGAGCAGATCGCCACGGTGAAGATCGCGGCGAGCTCGGAGGCTGTATATAGCGTGCCACCAGGTAGTTGCACCTTGGCGCTGAGGAAAAGCACCATACCCAAGGGCAGCCAGGCAAGCGGTGAAACTGGCCGCAGGATCTGGAAGATGGGATCGAACATCTTTGCGAAGGTCTTCGAGAGGCCGAGACAGAAGCCCAGCGGAATCCCGATGATCAGCGCAATGGCGTAGCCCTGCACGACGAGGACGAGCGACAGCCAGGTGAAGCGCAGGATACCTTGATCGAGCTCACCCCGCTTCTCCAACGGCTTCATCACATATTGACGGCTCGCGACCCAGGTTTCCGCGGGAGTCGGCAGGTCCGCAGACAGGCCGACCCGCTTCGTGACAGTCACCGTATCGCCCCAGTCGTCGACCGATTTGGTCGTCGTCGGTTTGCCGGCGACGGCATACCAGACGAGCACGCAAAGGGCCATGCCCAAGAGCGGGAAGAGGATCGAATCTAACTTTAGTCTTTGAAACCAGTGCATGTTTATCCTTTCAAGCTATGGACGGGGAAGCTGGCCGCATACTTCTCGAGATCACCTTTCGGATCGAAGGCCTTTCCATCGAAGAGCGTCTCCGGCTTGTCATCGCGGCCACCATGCGTGAAGCCGATCTCTTTCATCGCTTCCTCATAGAGATCAGCCCGCATGACTTGCTTCGTGACCGCTTCATAGTCCGGCGCTCCTTCCGTGAAGCCCCAACGGCGGAGCTGCGTGAGCCACCATGTGGCAAATTTCGGCTGTGGATAGTTACAGTTCCGGTCATGATAGGTCATGTAGTTTGGATCGCGGAACTTCCGGCCATCACCCATGTCGTATTTGCCCTGGAGTCGTCCGAGGATGACCTCCGGCGGACAATTGATATAGGTTGGTGCGGAGACGATCTGCGCCTGTTCAGCGCGGTTTTCCATCTTGTCCAGCCAGACGCTTGCCTCGTGCAGAGCCTTGAGCACCGCCTTCACCGTCTTCGGATTTTTACCGGCGAACTCCTCGGTAAAGGCGCAGACCTTTTCCGGATGATCTTTCCAAATGCCCTGCGTGTTGATCGCCGTGTAACCAATCCCGTCGGCAATGGCGCGGGCGTTCCATGGTTCGCCCACGCAATAGCCGTCCATCTTGCCGACCTTCATGTTCGAGATCATCTGCGCTGGCGGGATCGTGATGAGCGACACATCCGCGCCGCCACCTTGGGCGTCACCCGGGTGAATCCCACCGGTCGCGAGGAAGTATCGCATCCACATGGCATGCGTGCCCGGCGGGAAGGTGACCGCGAACGTCATTGGGGTGCCAGCCTTCTTCGCCTCGTCGACAAAGGGTTTCAGCGCCTTCGGGTCGTCCTTCACCTTGCCGGCGAGATTCTTCTTCAAGGTGATCGACTGGCCATTGCGGTTGAGCAGCCAGGGGACCACCATCGGCTTCTTCGGGCTGTCGCCCAGGCCCATCGTCGCGGCGATCGGCATGCCGATGAGCATGTGCGTCGCCTGGTTGTCGTTGTTGGCCAGCGAGTCACGAATCGCCGCCCAGTTGGCGCCTTTAGCGACCGTCGCGTTGATGCCGTATTTCTTGAAGAAGCCCTTTTCGTACGCGATGACGATCGGCGAGCAATCGGTGAGGGCAATGATGCCAAACTTCATATCGGCTGTCTCCGGAGCGTCACTGGCATAGACACTGCCGAGCCAGCCTTGCGGCAAATGGGAGAGGAGTCCGGCAACGCCAGCGGCCTTTGCTCCAGTAGATAGGAAAAGGCGACGGGTGAGAGTGGATGCGGTCGTGTTCTCTTTGGGTGTGGTCATTTAGATTGGGTGATGAGTTGCGTGGCCTGGAGATAGATATCTTGGCGGAAAGTGGCGCAGGCGCGCTTCGGTTCGATGACGGCGGCGTCCGGCAGAAGGCCGCTGCCGATCATTTCGCGTAGGACTCCGCGCGCCTTCTCGGGTGTCGGCTCATTCGCGTCCTCCCGTGAGAAGACGTGCAAATCACGGTGCTTTTCGATGCGCCCGTGGCCGTAGTCGAAGAGACCGCCCAGGCTGCTCCGAAGCGCCTGGATGGGAGCGCCGACATAATGTGGTAGCGCCAGCGTTTCGATGATGCGCTCGCGATTTTCCGGGCGATCACAGAAGCGGCACGCCTCCACAAGCGCAGCGATGAGCGCCAAATGCTCTTCCTTCGCTGTTTCGGCAAAGCTGCATTGGACCATGAGCACCTTCTCGATGTGCTGCTCGCTGAGCTCCACACTCGTTGCGGCACACCAGCCGATGCGCGAGAGCACGGCCATCGAATTCCATGGCTCGCCAACACAGTAGCCATCGAGATTACCCTCCCGGAGGTTTGTCACCATCTGTGCCGGTGGCACGGTGACGATTTGCACATCCCGATCAGGATCGATGTGATGTTTGCGCAGCCAGTTGCGCAGGAGATAGCTATGCGATGAATAAGTATGCGCAACTCCAAGAGTGCAGCGACGCTGACCCTCCTGAAGGTATTGCTGGAGGGAAGCAGCGCCGCGGACGCCCGAGCTCCAGAGCTGCTCAGAAAACGTCAGGGCGTTGCCATGGAGATTCAGGACCAAGCCGGTCAGCAGATCTGCTTGAATACAGCCGAGGCCTGCGCTCGCGGCGAGCATGAGGCCGGCGGGTGCCTGCGCCGCATCGAGTTCCCGGTAGAGAATTTTGTCACGAACTGTCGCCCAGCCGATCTCGCGGCTGAGTTCGACCGCCACTCCATACTTCTCGAAAAGCCCGAGTTCTTGAGCCATGATGAGCGGCGCGCAATCCGCGAGGGCGACGAAGCCAAGCCGCACGACCCGCGGGGATCGCGGGATCGTCTTCTGGCTTCGGGTTGTCTTGCTCGGCATGCCGCGGCTCCTTAGCTGCGAACGTGCCAGATGCTTCAGCTACCTTCATAAAGGGCTTGCAACGTTTTGCTGCTTCCCATGAATTACATTCATCATGGCTGAACCGCTCGATACCAGGCAGCTTCGCGCCTTTGCGATCCTCGCCAGGACCGCCAGCTTCACGCAGACGGCGCGGGAGCTGAATCTCTCCCAATCGGCGATCAGCCACTCGATGAAGACGCTGGAGCAGGATATTGGCTGTCGCCTTTTAGACAGGATGGGCAGAACGGTGGTGCTCACACAGGCAGGGGAGCAGCTTCTGGTGCGCGTCGAAAGGATCCTCGAAGAGATGGATGCCGCGCGCACGGAGCTTGGGAGATTGGGGCGCTGGGGGACGACCCGCGTGCGGATCGGTGCGAGCACAACGGCGTGCCAGTATGTGCTCCCGGCGGTGCTGCGTGAATTTAAGGAAAGCTTTCCGCAATGCGAGATCTCGATTCGCCCTGGCGATACGCCGGAAGCGATCGAGGCGCTGCGAACACATCAGATCGATCTCGCGGTGAATCTGGAGCCTGTGGGTGAAGCCTCGCTGGAGTTCCGCCCCCTGTTTCAGGATGAACTGGCGTTCATCCTCAGCCCGCTGCATCCGTGGGTGCGGGCGGGCAAGGTGACTCGAGAGGAGATTGCCCGGCAGAACTACATCCTCTACGGGAAGCGCAGCTATACCTTCCAAATGATCGAGGAATACTTTCGCAAGGAGGAGATCACGCTGCGGGCGTCCCTGGAGCTGGGGAACATGGAGGCGATCAAAGAGCTCGTTAAGCTCGGCCTCGGAGTGAGCATCCTCGCACCCTGGACAGCGACGAAGGAACTAAAGGAGCAGTCCCTCCATGCACTGCCGCTGGGGCGGCGAAAGCTGCGTCGCCGCTGGGGCGTCATTCACTGGCGTGGACGCCGCCTCAGCCTGGCAGAGGAGACCTTCATCGGCCTTTGCGAATCTGTTGCAGACCGACTTGGCTAAGGACTGCTTTGCTACTCCCTTCCCGCGGCGCGATTCGGGGCCGCCGCAAAGAGTCAGCTGGCCCTCCTACTGGAGGATCTCGACGGTCCCGCTAACCGTGCGATTCTTCGTCCGAACCGGCACGGAGCCATAGCCAGTGTAAACCTGCTGGATCGATTCCTTGTCGTGCACCGTCACACCCGTCGTCTTGAATTTCCTGCCGGCCGCAAGGTGCCTTGCTTTCAAGTGCCACGCCGCCGTGAGCGCCTCACCGGTCAGCTCGCGAGGGCCGATCGCCGTCAGATCATAGCTTCGCGGAAAGACCGGCTGGACGCTAAACATCACTCCGGGTGGAACGCCCGGTGTTTCATCCTGGTAAGCACAACCGGTCAGGCCGATGGTGAGGAGCAGGAGCGCAGCTGAGGCTTTCACGAGCGGTGAGCGAAGGGTCATTCCCGTTCCTCGAGAGTGGTGTGGAGTATGAGCTGGCGCGCCAGTTTCTCAGCCGCTTCCTCCATAGCCAGCCGCCAGAGCCGCGGATTGCGGACGTAATCTTCGAGTGCTCCGGTCACATTGCTCGAGCCAATCCCCATCTTGCTCCAGATCTGCTTGCGCCCTGCATCGTGGAGTGTGGCGCGGCCGGCGATCTGGGCTCCGAGTTGCTCGCCATTCAGCGGGGTGACGCCGTAGCCGGTGATTTCCAGTGTCAGCGTCGAATCGGCGCCGCCGCCGACGAGCTGGAACATGCCAGAAGTTTGCAAGGCCTTCACCACGCGATCCCGCGTTAGCCCGGAGACGTTTACCGGTTCCGTGGCGACTACGCGGTCG
>DASVRY010000445.1:0-2380 GCA_036388395.1 Chthoniobacteraceae bacterium | reverse complement strand
TGCTCCTGCGTTTTCGAAACTGGCCGGCAGAGCAGATGAAGCACTTCATCAGCTACTTCGAGTCGGGCAAGCCGATCATCGCACTGCGCACAAGCACCCACGCTTTCGATATCCAGGATAAGAGCAGCCCGTTCGCGAAGTTTCACTGGAAGAGCACCGAGGGCTGGATCGGCGGCTTTGGTCAACATGTGCTCGGCGAGACGTGGGTCTCGCATCATGGCGTGCACAAGAAAGAGGCGACGCGGGGGGTCATCGAGGCCTCGGCGAAGGATCACCCGGTGCTCCGCGGAGTGCAGGACATCTTCGGCACGACGGATGTCTACGAGGTGAAGAATCTGCCGAAGGACGCGAAAGTGCTTGTGCGCGGCCAGGTGCTCGCCGGCATGAATCCGACCGATGCGCCGCTTCCGGGTGCGAAGAACGATCCGATGATGCCGATCGTCTGGACTCGTGAGTACAAGCACGAAAGCGGCAAGACGAACAAGATCCTCACGACCACCATGGGTTCCGGGACGGACTTCGAGAATGAAGGGCTGCGTCGGTTGGTGGTGAATGGCGCCTACTGGACTACGGGGCTGGAGGACAAGATTCCTGCGCAGGCAAATGTCTCCATCGTCGGCGAATACAAGCCCAGTTTTTACGGCTTCGACGGATTCATCAAGGGGGTGAAACCTTCCGCGCACGAACTGAAGCAGTAGGCGGCGCTCTTCGCCCAACCCGAGTTCGGAGATCTCCTTCTGTGCGATGCACCGGACCGGGAGGTCCGCTGCCACGGACCTCCGGTCTGTGCTCCTCTCGGGAAAGGAGTGTCGTCGCTGGATCCGAAAGGGGAGCACGGCCTCCAGCCTGCCGTTCCTCACCTCCCGGTGAGGAGCGTCGCGGAAGGAAGTGCGTGCACCTTCGAGAGTAACCCGTTGCACCCCTCGTTCGCTGCGTGTTTAGATGCCTGCCCGTGCGTTATCTCAAGGCCACTCTCATCATCGGCGCCGTCGTCTGCGCGCTTGTCGTCGCGCTGCAGGCCGGCGGAGTGTTGCCGCGCCTCGAGCCGGCCCTCGCGCGCTTCTTTGGCCTTGCGGAACCGCGGCTCAGCCCGAGCGCCTTGCATTACGTGCTGATCGTCGTCTTCAGCTTCGGCGTGGCGTGGACCACGATCGATATCAGCCGCAACTCCCTGAAGTGCATCGTCGGTGGCGGGGCATTGGTTGAAGTGCTCAGTGCGTCGTGGATTCTGAGCCTCTTTGGGATCCTGTTTTCGCCGTTCCCGAGCGCCGTCGCCATTCTCCTCAGTTTCGGCGCTGCTTTCGCTTATTCGCGGAGCGAGGCGGGCGGACGCAAGAAGGCGGTCCATGCGATGTTCGGCGATCGCATCTCCCAGCAGAGTTTTCTCTCATTGGTGGACGCGGAATTGCCGTTGAAGTTCGACGGCGAGGTGTGTGAAGCGACCGTGGTCGTCTGCGAGATCTTCAATCACGAGCAACTCGCGGAGGAGCTCAGCGTCGCGGATTACGTCGCGATGAATAACGCCTTCCTTCGGAATAGCGCAGACTTCCTCGTGGAGCGGGGCGGCTACCTCGACGAATGCGACGGTGAGAGCCTACGGGTGATCTTTGGAACGCCGTTGCCCGATTCGAAGCACGCGATCACGGGGTGCGAATCCGCTATCGCACTTGCCGAGCGGTTGGGAGAAGTGAACCGCGAATGTCGCGAAATCTGGAAGCAGGTGTTCGACTTCCGCATCGGAGTGAACTCCGGCGAGATGGTCGTTGCAGCCTATGGCTCGCGTCGGCTCGGTGGGTTCAGCGTGGCTGGTGAGCCGGTCGAATTTGCGCGACGGCTTTGCTCCGCGAATACCATTTATGGTTCTCGTATCTTGATAGGCGCGGGGACTTTTCTCCTCGCGGAGGAAGCAATCGAAGTGCGACCGATGGAGCTGATTCAGCGGCACGCAGATCAGCGCAGTCGTGAGGAAGTCTACGAACTGCTCGCGCTTCGCAACGTGCTTCCCTTTGAAGAGCTGGAGCGGCGAGATCTCTTCTGGAAAGGGATCGTCTACTACCGTGAGCAGCTCTGGGATGAAGCGCTGAGCCTCTTCTACAGTGCGCGAGGCGCGAACGGCGCCGATGGCCCAGTGGAGTTTTACATCCGGCGCATCGAGCAACTGCGCGCCGGGCTGCCGTCGCTGGATTGGAACAACGCGCGCCTGTGAGCGGGCGGCACCGCGCATGAGACGCATCGAATATCCGGCGCCGATCAAGGCGCTTGTGGCGGAGCTGAAGCGCATGCCGGGCATCGGCACGCGGAGCGCGGAACGGATCGCCCTCTGGATGATCCAGTCGCGTGATGCGCGGCCGGCGGAAATTTCCCGGGTGATTTCGGAAGT
>DASVRY010000444.1:0-2519 GCA_036388395.1 Chthoniobacteraceae bacterium | reverse complement strand
GACGAGCATTTCGCTGAAACCGATGATCTGATTCAGCGGAGTGCGGAGATCGTGGATCTTGGCGGCGAGCCTTGGATCTGGCGGTTGCTCGTCCAGAGCTGGTTCAGGGGCGGGCTTCACGTAGAGGTCGGGGCGGAGAGGAGAAGCTCGATCTTTCCCATCAGTCGCGTGAAGTCCACCGGCTTCGTATCGTAGTCGTTGCAGCCTGCAGCGAGCGCCCGATCCCGCTCTCCAGCCATCGCATGTGCGGTGAGCGCGAGCACGGGAATGGCACGAGTGGAATCCTGATCCTTCAGCCGCCGCGTTGATTCCCAGCCATCGATGACCGGCAGGCTCATGTCCATGATGATCAAGTGCGGCTGATGACGCACGGCTTCCGCGATGCCTTGCTCCCCGTCCACCGCGATGAGCACCTCGAAACCTCGGCGCGCGAGACGCCGCGAGAGCATGTCGCGGTTCATCTCGTTGTCTTCGACGATCAGCACTTTTTTCATGAAAAGGTCACGCGCGAGCGGGGAGCAAAGATGGTTGCGTGGCGCGGGAAATCCGGCTGCTGATCTCGGTCAGCAGCTCGTCCCGACTACACGCGCCCTTTTGCAGGATGCGGCTTACGTGGCCATCCAGTCGCGAGCGATCCTCAGCAGCGATATCCTTGGCCGTCATCACGATGATCGGGATGTCTTTCCACTCGGCATGTGCGCGGACTTCGCTGGTGAACTCGAAGCCATCCATCTCCGGCATCATCAAATCGAGGAGGATCACGGCGGGCCGGACCGTCATCAGTTTCCGTAAGCCATCCTCGCCGTTGCACGCCTCGACTACCGCAAAGCTCTCGCGCTCCAGAGAAGACCGCAGGAGCTGCCGCGTCGTCTCGTCGTCTTCGACGATCAGCACCACGGGCGTCACTTGCGGGCTGCAGTATTTCCGCAAGACCGAGACGAAGCCGCTGCGCTCGATCGGCTTCAGCATGTAATCATCGACTCCGAGCGAGAACCCCATCTCTTTGTTATTCACCATCGTGAGCATGACCACGGGGATATCGGAGACCTCGGGGTTGCCTTTCAGCCGGGTCAGCACGGACCAGCCGTCCATGGCTGGCATCATCACATCGAGCACGATCAGCGAAGGTTGCAATTCCCGCGCAAGCTCGAGCCCCTCTGCGCCGCCTTGTGCGCACACTGCGCGAAAGCCTTCTTTTTCCAGGAACCGCCGGACGAGGTCATGCACCGTCAGGTCGTCGTCGATGAGCAGCACAAGCGGCTGGCCCTCGCGAGGCAAGTGCGCGCCGAGGCTGGTCGAAACGGCCAAATCGGAAGGCGCCGCACCCGCGCTTCCGGCGCTCGGAAGCCGGGCTGGGATCCGCAGCGTAAAGGTGGAGCCTTTGTCCGGCATACTCTGCACCAGGGTGTCGCCGCCGACCATTCGACTGAACTCACGCGTGATCGCAAGGCCGAGCCCGGTCCCGCCGAATTTCCGCGTCGTCGAAGCGTCGGCCTGGGTGAATGCAGCGAAAATCCTAGCGGTTTGCTCCGGCGTCATGCCGACACCCGTGTCGCGCACGTGAAAGTGAATCCAATCCGTGTCGCCTTCGCAAACCCGCTCCGCGCTTAGCTCGATCAGACCTTCCTCGGTAAACTTGCCGGCATTTCCGAGAAGATTAAACAAGCTCTGCCGAACCTTCGTAAGATCGGTGTGCATCTTGCCCAATCCATCTGGCGTGATGATGTCGAAGCGGTTCCCCTTTTTTTCCACGACCGGTGCCACCGTCGCCGCGACTTCGCGGATCATCTCCGCCACGCCAAATGTTTCGGCGTGCATTTCCATCTTGCCCGCTTCGATCTTTGCGATGTCCAGCACTCCGTTAATCAGCTCCAGGAGATGCTTCCCAGCCTTTTCGATCTTTTGCAGATCCTCGATAAAGCTCTCCTGGCCGATGTCTTCCGCCTCTTCGCGGAGCAGCTCGCTGTATCCGATGATTGCATTCAGCGGCGTGCGGAGCTCATGGCTCATGTTCGCCAGAAACTGGCTCTTCGAGCGGCTCGCTTCCTCTGCAAATTCCTTCGCGCGACGGAGCTCCTCCTCGGCGTGCTTTCGCTTCGTGATGTCTTCGACCGTGCCCTCATAGTAAAGCACCTCGCCGCTGGCATTTCGGATGACGCGCACATTCTCTGAAATCCAGATAATGGTTCCGTCCTTCCGGTGGATCGGGGACTCGAATCCCCAGACCGCGTCCTGTTCGTTCATCAGCCGGATGAATTCCTCACGGCGCTCCGGATCGACATAAAGCTGTCGGGCGATCTCCTGCACACCACCCTTCAGCTCATCGACAGAAGTGTAGCCGTAGATGTTCGCCAGCGCCGGATTCGCGAGCAGATAATGACCATCCGGCGTTGTCTGGAAGATGCCCTCGATCGCGTGTTCGACGATGCTGCGATACGTTGCCTCGGGTGGGTTCTCGGAGATGACGTTGGGAGTTTCGGATGACATGAAGGTACGGCACTCCCGACCCGGGTGTGCCG
>DASVRY010000443.1:0-11203 GCA_036388395.1 Chthoniobacteraceae bacterium | reverse complement strand
CCTCGCAGATCGAAGCTCTTCGCGGTGCCGCTCACATCGAAGCCGCCTGTCCCATTCCCGGTTCCCCCCAGAATGTCGCCTCGAATGGTGGCGGTGTTGAGGTTCCCGCCGATCTGAATCAAGGCCGAGTTGACGCCGCTGCCGCCTTTGACTGACCCGGTCTCCGGCGACGTTCCGCCAATGTTCAGCTTGCCCACGCTTCCCTCGATCTGAATCGAGGCGCTTGCCTGGCCGTTCCCCCCGACCACGTTCCCGCTGATGCCAATGCTACGAATTGAACCACTGGTCTCGATCGAACCGCTGCCGTTCCCGCTTCCGCCGATCAGACTTCCAGTGACATTGATCGTCTTGATCTTGCCCGCGGCAACGATCTTGCCCGAACCTGCCCCAGCGCCGCCGACCAATCCGCTGAGGAGTTCGTCATTGGGGGCTGCTTCGATCTCTACCGATCCAAGCGTTCCTCGCGAAGTAACGGCACCGGACTGTGCGCCCGATCCACCCACCAGAGCCTCCATCTTCACGGACCCAATCTTGCCCGCGATGATCGCGCCCGAAGCAGTGTCGCTGCCGCCGGTAATCTCCCCAAGCACCGCAATCTTTCCGACGCTCGATTTGTGACCGGGCGAGCCCACAATTGCTCCCGAGTTGGCCCCGCTGCCTCCTACGATGCTGCCGATCGTTGCGCTCCCGAGTTTCCCGGTGAACGCAATTTGTCCGGAACTTTCGGCGTTTCCGCCCTGGAGAGCGCCTCCAATCTTGACCTTACCGATCTTCCCGAAGGTGCCTCCCAGTACGCTGAGAGAACCGAGCATGTCTCCGCCGATCGTCAGCCCGTTCACCCCGGAAAGGGTGCGACTCAAGGTGTCTGGCGCCCCGGTGGTTGTGCCGAGTGCGCCCAAGGAGCCAACGTCCAGCTTGCGGATCGCGGTGTCGGAGAGGTTATCACCTGCATCGATCTTGCCGAGGTCACCGGCGATGCGAATCCGCCCGAAGTCGACACCCTGCGTGAACTCGAGAAGCGGCCCCTGCACGAGAGCCCCGCGGACGTAGCCGACGTTTACACGACCATCGCCGAGGGTGGTTTCGCTAGCGCCCGGCAAAATCTGCGACTGCGCTGTGATGGTAAGGTTCACCCCGTCGAAGAGCGTACCGGTATTCGCGAAATCGATCCTCTGCAATTGCCGACCTCCCACGCTCCCGGTCTGTTCAAAGGTGAACTGGTTGAGGCTCAGCACGCCTTTCGAGACCTTCACCGTCACGATATCGCCGTCGACGTCGATGTATTGCAAAGTCCGTTCATTCACGAACGTCATGTCATCCGCGTAAATCGTACCGGTTGCCACGGCGCCAGCCACGGGGATGACGCTCGCAGGGAGATCGGAGAGCTTCAGGAAGAAGTTCTCCGAGTTGCCGCCTTCCCAGAGGGTGTCGCCGATGACATTCACCGGGACGGTGACCGAGGTCTGCCCAGCCGGGATGGTAAACTGCTGATCGGTTAGGCCGACGAAGTCCTTGCCAAGGGTGGACGCAGTGCCGTTGATCGTCGAGACGCTGAAGGTGGTCGCGGTATCGGATGTGCCGGTCAGCCGCACGGTGAAGTTCAAGGGCCGCTGCCCCGAATCGCCTTCCACGATCTGGGCATCATCCACGTAGATTCCGACACCACTATCCCCATCGTCGTTGATTGTCCCCGTGCCCGCAGCGTTTACGATCGTGGCGTTCTCCGCGCTCGAGAGTCGGACGGTGAACGTCTCATTGCTCTCGCGGAACGTGTCGCCGTAGATCGGCACCTCGATCGTCTTGCTACTCTCGCCAGGGGCGAAAGTGAGTGTTCCGCCAACCGCACCGTAATCTGCTGGGTTGCGTCCATCGCTGACTCCATCGCGCGCCGTCCCATCTTCGCTGGCGAAGCGGACCGTTACCGGATCCTGGCGGCTGCCCGAGAGCGAAACCGTAAACACCGCCACCGAAGTGCCGTCGTTCCCCTCCACCACGCTGACGTTGTTGATCGCGAGAGCAGGTGTTGCCTCGTCGTTCGTGATTGTCCCGACCCCGGTATCGTCGGTGATCGTAGCGTTCACTGCTCCCGAGAGCTTCACCTCGAACGTCTCGTTTGCTTCGAAAATCCCATCCCCGAAGATCGGCACGCTGATCGTCTTCTCCGTCTCCCCTGGCGCAAACGTCAAGGTCTGCCCGGTTGCTGCCATGAAGTCTGCATTCGGCCCGCTCGAAGTTGCCGTCTTGTCGGCCGTTGAGTAGTTCACCGTCACCTCGCGCCCGGAGGCTGCCGAGAGCTTCACCGTGAAGACGGCCGTCCTCGTCCCGTCCGCACCTTCCACAATGCTGATGTCGCCATTGTTTGCGCCAGCGAAGCTAAGTGCGGGAGTGGCGTCATTGTCAGTGATCGTTCCAGTTGCGACAGCCCGCTCGATCGCGGCGCCCTGCGCGTTGCTCAGCTCGACGGTGAACGCCTCCTCATCCGCCTCGTCCAATACGTCTCCATTGATCAGGACCGTGAAGGTCTTCGTCGTTTCACCGGGAGCGAAGGTTAGCGTCTCAGCCGTGCCGAGCGCCTCCGTGCGGCCGACGTAATCCGGGCGATCACCCGTCGAAACAGCCGTGCCGTCCTTGGTCGAAACACGGACGGTGACTGGCGCCGTCTCATTCGCCGCCGAAAGCTTGACCGTAAAGATCGCCTGTTTGGTTCCCGTGTTGCCCTCGACGATCTGCACATCCGCAACGCTCAGAGTTGGTGCGGCGTCATCGTCGAGGATGTTCACCGTGCCCGTGTCCTGCCCCTCACCGACCACTGCATCGCGTGCGTTGCTGAGCTTCACGGTAAAGTTCTCAGTCCCTTCCTTGATCAGATCCCGAGTGATCGGAACCGTGATCGTCTTTGCCGTCTCACCGGCGGCGAAGGAGAGCGTACCGCTCTTTGCTGTGAAATCATTCGCACCCGCTGCACCCACACCTGTCCCGAGCATGGTCGAGTAGTCGATAGTCGCAGCCGCAGTCCCGCTGGTGCGCACCACTTTAAAAGTCGCAGTGGCTGGTTCGCCGGTCCCGGGATTCCCCTCCGTCACCTCAACGACGTTCGTCGAGGCGTTCGTCCCGCTGACGATTGAGAAGACGCTCTCGTCATTGGCGATCGTTCCGAAGGCCCGATCCTTTGCGAGTGTCGCCCCTGTCGACTCGGTGAGGAAGACGACGAAATTCTCGTCCAGCTCGTTCTTCGTGTCGCCATTCACCGTGACGGTCACTTCCTTCGTCTGCTCGCCGGCGGCGAAAGTCAGCGTGCCCGCGGAGGCCAGATAATCCCCATCTGCCACCGTCGCTGTGCCGTCCTGCGTTCCGTAGCGGACCGTGATCTCCTGCTCCGCCGGCGCATCGAGCCGCACCGTGAAGGTAAAGTTCTTCGCTCCGGCATTCCCTTCCGCGACCCGCACGTCGTCGATCGAGATCGTCCGGGCGTCGCGGATTGTGCCCACCGCTGTGGCATCGCCAATTGCCGCACCCGTCGCGCCACTAAGCTGCAGCGAGAAAGATTCATCAGGTTCTGCGGTCGTGTCGCCGACCACCGGCACACTGATCGTCTTCTCCACCTGCCCAGCCGCAAAGGTCAGCACGCCATTGGAGGCGAGATAATCCTGGCCAGCCGTGGCGGTGCCATCCTGCGTCGTGTAGCTCACCGTCACCTCGGTCGCCGAAGGCTTCGAGAGCCGCACGGTGAAGAGCGCGTTCTTCGTTCCTGTGTCGCCTTCCACGATCGTCAGATCATCGACCGTGATCGAGACCACGTCGTCATTCGTGATCGTCCCCGTCCCAGATCCGCTGCCCACCACGGTCGCATTCTGCACGCCACTGAGCAGCACGGAGAACGCCTCGTTGGCCTCGGCCTTGGTGTCGCCGAGCACCGGCACACGGATCTCCTTGCTCGTCTCGCCAGCCGCGAAAGTCAGCGTGCCGTTTCGCGCGAGGTAATCCCCGTCAGCCACGGTCGCGGTGCCATCTTGCGTGCCGTAATTCACCGTCACCGCCCGCGTTAGTTGGCCGGAGAGCGTCACGACAAAGACCGCCTCGCTCGTGCCGCTATCTCCTTCCTGGATAGTCGGATTGCTGATGCTGACGCTGACCTCGTCGTTGCCGATCGTGCCGACGCCTTGCGCATCGGCAATCGTCGCGTTCGTCGCACCGGTTAGATTGACAAAAAACGTCTCATCAAGCTCATCGCGAGTGTCGCCGAAGAGCGTGACCTCGATCGTCTGGCTCTGCACGCCAGGCGCGAAAGTCAGCGTGCCGTTGTTGGCAGCGTAGTCGCCATCGCCGAGCGTGGCTGTCCCGTCGCCCGTGGAGAAGCTCACGGTTACTTCCTTGTCCGACGGATCGGAGAGAGAAACGGTGAAGGTTGCCACTTTCGACCCGGTGTCGCCTTCCGCCACACGCACATCGTCGATGCGGAGCGCAGGCGTGTCGTCATTCACGATCGTGCCACTTCCCTGCTCGTCTGCGACCACCGCGTTAGTGGAGTTCGTGAGGTTAAGGGAGAAGCTCTCGTCCACCTCGCCGCGCAAGTCGCCACGGATTTCCACCGCAACCGTCTTCGAGGTTTCATTCGCACCAAAATTGAGCGTCCCGCTCCGCGCGACGTAATCCGCGTTGTCACCCGAGGAAGTCGCGGTGCCATCTGCCGTGGCAAAATCCACGGTGATCGCCTGCCCTGTCGCACCCGTGCGGGTTACGGTAAAGACTGCCGTCCGCGTGCCGGCGTTGCCCTCCACGATCGAGACATCGTTGACCTGCAGCTGTGCTTCGTCGTTCGCAATCGTGCCCACCCCCTGCCCATCCACGATCCCGGCATTCTGCGCGTTGCTCAGGGTGACAAAGAACGTCTCGTCGGCCTCGACGACAGCATCTCCGAGCACCGGCACGCTGACTTGCTTGGTCGTCTCACCCGCGGCAAAGATTAGCGTTCCGCTTGCTGCCTCGTAGTCCGTGCCAGCGGTCGCCGAGCCGTTGGAAGTCGCGTAATTCACTCGCACCTCGGTGTTCAGGTCGCCCTGCGCGCGAGTGACGGTAAATACGGCCTGCTTCGTGCCGCTGTCTCCCTCGACGATGCGCGTGTCGCCGATGCTCAACACGGCGTCGTCGTTTTGAATCGTGCCGGTCACCTGGGTTGTCGCAAGCGTCGCATTTTCCACGTTGCTGAGATTCACGAGCACCGTCTCGTTCGCCTCGCCACGGGTGTCGCCTATGATCTGCACGTCGAAGAACTTCGTTGTCTCGCCCGGGGCAAAGGTCAGCGTCTCCTCGCGAGCGACGTAATCGTTGTCGGCAGTCGTCGCGGTGCCGTTGGCGGTCGCGAGCTTCACCTTCACCGGCTGTGTCACTTGCCCGTCGAACGTGACTGTATAGCGCAGCACCCTGGTTCCCGAATCTCCCTCCACCACCGTAGGACTATCGACGGTGATCAAAGGCGCTTCGTCGGTGACGATCGTCCCGGTCCCCGTCGCCGTGCCCGCTTTCTCCGTCGTGAGATCAAGGAAGAATTGCTCGTTTGGCTCCCTGATACCGTCGCCCACCACCAGCACCGTAATCGTCTTCGTCGTCTCGCCAGGCTGGAACGTCACCGCGCCGGTCGCGGCCTCGTAGTCCGCCTCTGTCGCCGTGCCGTTGCGCGTCGCATAGTTGACCGTCACCGGCACATTCCGCGCGCCGCTCAAGGTCACCGTGAAGATCGCTTCCTTTTTGTCAGCACCAGTGCCCCCCCCCACGCCCTCGATCACCGAGACGTTGTTCACGCTGATGAACGAATCGTCGTTTGTGATCGTCGCCGTCCCCACCGCATTCGAGATGTCCGCATTCACCGCACCGCTCAGGCGCACGATAAACTGCTCGCTCTGCTCGAACCGATCGTCCGTTCCGAGCGGAATGGAAATGGTCTTGGTCAGTTCCCCTTCAGCGAACTGGATCGTCCCGCTCGTCGCGGTGTAATCGCCATTCGCCACCGTCGCCGCGTTGTCTCCGGTACCGTCTTCGGTCGTTAAATTCACCTGCACCGGGAAAGTCGTCGTCCCGTGTGGAGAAGGCGTGCGCGTCACGGTGAAGACCGCGTTCTTTGTCCCGCCAGTCCCTTCAGAAACGGTCACATCGCCGATGCTCAAGCCGCCGTCGTCGTTCGTGATCGTCCCGGTGCCGTCGAGGGTCGTCAGATCATCCGCGCCCACAAATTTTGCCCCGCCAGTCAGCTCCGAGAGCCGCACCTGAAAAGTCTCGTTCGCTTCCCCGGTTGTGTCGCCGATGATCGGCACCTCGATCGTCTTCTCCGTCTCGCCCGGAGCAAAGGTCAGCGTCTGCTCGGGCACCGCGGTGTAGTCCTGACCCGCCGTCGCGGTGCCATCGACTGTGCGATACTTCACCGTCACCGGTTCCTGAGCGGCCCCAGAGAGCTTCACTGTAAAGGCCGCGAGTTTCGTCCCGGCGTCCCCTTCCGCCAGGGTCACGTTGCTGATCGAGAGCCGCGGCACGGCTTCGTCGTTCGTGATTGTGCCGGTGCCCTGCGCCTTCGCGAGTTGCACGCCACCCGTGGGATTCGTGAGATTCACGAAAAAGGTCTCGTCACCTTCGAAAATCGCGTCGCCAAAGATCGGCACGCGCACCTCTTTCGTCCGCTCGCCGGAAGCAAAGTTCAGCGTGCCGCTCGTGGACTGGTAATCACCGCCCGCAGCACCTGCAGGAGTCCCAGTGGCCGTGCCATTTGCCGTCGCATAGTTCACCGAAAATGCGTCCGGAGCTTTCCCAGTGAAGGTAACCGTAAACACTGCCTCTTTTTGCCCGCTATTGCCTTCCGAAATGGTTACATCACTTACCCGCAGCTCTGGGGCGACATCATCATCGAGGATGGTGCCGACCGCCTCGCTGGTGCCGAGCGTCGCGTTCGTTGACCCGCTCAAAGCGACGGAGAAGGTCTCGTTTGGCTCCGGCTTCAGATCACCCGTAATCGCCACATTGATCAGCTTCTCCGTCTCCCCCGCCGCAAAAACCAGGGTGCCGCTCAGTTGGGAGTAATCGCCATCAGCGAGAGTTGCAGTCCCATCGAGCGTCGCATAATCGACCGTGATCAGGTCGGTGCGTCCGGGAGCATCGTCCGAAAGCGTTACCTTGAACACCGATGTGCCGCCCGTCGCGTCTCCCTCGTTCACGCCTCCTGGATTCACCGCCGTAATGCTCAAGGTGGCGGGCGCGATCCGCGCCTCGAGAGGTTCAATCAGAAGATTCTTCATAGATGACGGGGCCGGGAGTGAGAAAAGTGCGTGAAAGTAGCGCCTCCGCAGGAAGCGTCAAGGAGCCCTCATAAAGAAATTACCTACAGTTGGGTAGGAACTCCCCGCCTGCAGTTCAAACCCGTCCACTTCCTTATGTCGGATGTGCATCGAGGCGAAAATCACCTCCTCAACCTACATGCTTTGCGCACCGCCTAGCTTGATCGCGCCGAAACCAGCTTTGGCTTTCGGAGCATATGGGGATAACGCAATTCTCTTGATGAGCATAGCTTTTGCTGATCCAGATTTTCACCATGAAGACGTTGTTTGCGCCCTCGGTTCTCACCTTATCGCTGATCAGCCTATTGCTAGGCTGGGGGGCAGAAGCTGAAGCCGCGCCAGAACTATTTGTCTCCACTTTCGAAGCCAGGGCACGGTGAACGCCCGCGCCAGTGCCAACTTTGGCGTCCTAGCCAACTACGTCGATAACACAGCCATCGCTGGTTCAGTGAATTTCAACGACACTCTGCTTGGAACAGCAACGAGTTACTGGCAGGACGACTTCCTCCTCAATGCAGGAGGCCTGGAGAACACTTCGGGCACGCTGATTGTGAAGTTCACCATTGAAGGCACTCTCTCCGCTTCGCAGCCCCAGATCGATCCCAACAACAGCCAAACCAATGCTCGCGCGAATTACGTCCTCAGCAATGTTGGGGTTGGCACCCTGGCGGCCGCGGGTGAAAGGCAAAATGCAGATGGAACACGTACTGCGCACTGGATCTGGGTTATTCCTCAACGTCCAGCAAACGGTGTCTGTTCCCTTCACGTTTGGGACTCCCTTCACGTTGAAGCTTCAGGTAAGCATCAACGCTTCCGCTTACACGCAATTTGGAGGTCACGCAGTAGCTGATCTCGAACACACTGCCGAATGGGGAGGTTTCGATAGCGTCCGAAACAGCCAGGGGCAGTTGGTTCAGAACTATACCTTCAGCTCTAGCTCCGGCACGAACTACTTGAGCCCTATCCCGGAGCCGAGCACCGCTCTTCTTCTGGCTAGTGTCGGGATCGCACTGCTCCCCCGTCGGAGAATTCTTGGCCGCACAAGCTGAGATTACGCAGCTATGCTGGAGCTGGCGTTTTAGCACACCATCATCTACAAAACCGGCGCATGAGAATTCTCCCCGCCTTTGCCGCTCTCGTAATCGTGGCCGCCAGCCCCAGCTTCGCCGCTGAACCGCTTCGCATCCTGCCCATCGGCGACTCAATTACTCACGGCGGCAAACGCAACGTGGAGGAATTCACTTACCGACTGCCGCTTCAGCAGCTCTTGAAAGAAGCGGGCATCGCCTTCGACTTCATTGGTACCCGCAACAAAGGCCTGGATGAAGACGCCAAGTGGCCGGATGTCAGCGGCGCGCCTTTCGATCCGGATCACGAAGGTTACTACGGCTGGAAGACCGCCGCCGTGCGCGACAAGCTGCGCGAGAACCTGCCCAAGCTGCCGCCGCCAGACTTCGCGCTGATCCACCTCGGAACGAACGATCAGGACAACAAGGACCGCACTGGCGCCGTCGTCCAGCCGCTGGAAGAAATGGTTGGGCTGCTCCGAAAGCAAAATCCTCGTGTGGCCGTGCTCATCGGCCACCTCAATTTCCAAAGCGGAACGGCGGCTGAAATCCGCACGCTCGTCGACGCCATGGCCGAGCGGCTAAACACGAAGGAGTCGCCGGTGGTTACGGTTCATCACTATCGCGGGTGGAAGGAAAACCCGAAAGACGAGGGCACCGATACGTTCGATTGGGCGCACCCAAACCGGCAGGGCCAGAAGAAAATGGCTGACGCATGGTTTGCCGCGATGAAGCCGCTCCTCAAGACGAAGTAAATCTCCGAGGCGCTCGGCTCCTACAAGCAGCCATTCTGAGCGGAGCAGAAGGAGCTTTAGCGACTGGAGCGCAGTCGAAGAACCCCGACGACGGCGCAGCTGAATACAGTGGCCTTAAGGGGTCACCTTCATGAACAGCGGTGCTCGGTTTCGCTAGAAAATGTTGCTTGTGGTGCCGCGGGGTCCTTCAACTTCGTTACACTCCGCTCAGGATGAATTCGGTAAAGCATCAAGCGCGAAGATTTAGCTTTCATTCAGCGAGGTTAATTGCTTAACCTGCACAGGTAAGTTCTTCCCCCCTTGAACTATGAGATCGCTCCCTGGCGCGGTCATCGCGCTTGCACTCGCTTATCTGACGTTCGTTCTCTTCCGTGAAGCCCGCGTAGCCTACGCGAGCGAAACGGTCGACGCGAGCAAGGTCGTCGTCCTCTTCGGCGGCGTCGTTATAGTGGGCGTCGCCACTGGCGTGCTCTTCACCTCCCTCTTCATGCCGGCGATCGGCGAGTGGATCGGAAATTTCTTCTTCAATCCCGATGAGGAGCAGGAGAAAGGGCCACACGCCGATGCTCTCGCAGCACTCGCTCGAGGCGATTACCAGCGCGCAATCGAGGAATACCGGAGCGCCTTTCAAAAAGATGAAACGGACACTCATGCGCTGAGTGAGATCGTCCGCATCTCCTGCGATAAGCTCCGGGACTGCGACGCAGCCGCCGATTTCCTCGAGCAGGCGCTGGAGCGCGACTGGCCCCCAGAGGATGCGGCGTTCCTTTCGTCTCGGCTGGTGGACGTCTACTGGAATCACCAGCACAACGCCGCTCGCGCTCGGGCGATGCTCCTGCAGATCATCGAAACGTTGCCGGGGTCGAAGTTCGCCGCGAACGCGCAGCATCGCTTACATGAAATCGAGCGCCAGCTCGCGCACCAAGGCTGACGAGTCAAATATTTCAACGGAGTCATCCTGAGCGGAGCACCGCGGCGGGCGAAGGTGGCGCGGTGCGGAGTCGAAGGACCCGCCGCATAACCAGCGATGCCCGCGACCGAAGAGGAGCGTTGTTCGTGGCGTTATCTCAGTCGCGTCTCGCACTCTTCCTCCCTTTCAGTGTCTTTCGGTGGGTTCCACGGGGTCCTTTGACTGCGCTCAGCCCGCCGTTCCGCCTCCGCTCCGCTCAGGATGACGGCCGATTGGAGAGCTTTCTAAACCCGCCGCCTACAGCCGCGAGATGAGCAGCTCGCGCTGGAAAATCAGCTCCTTCGGAAGTCGGTCGTGCAGCGTGAGGAAAAGCTCCGTCTGCGACATCAGCTCGCGTTGCCACTCGGCGCCATCGATCTTCATCAGCTCTGTGAATTTTTCCCGCGAGTAATCCATCCCCGTCCAGTCGAACTCCTCGTAACGCGGCATCCAGCCGACCTGCGTTTCACGCGCTGGTGCACGTCCGTGGCAGCGATCGATGATCCACCGGAGCACGCGGAAGTTTTCCCCGAAGCCCGGCCAGAGAAACGCGCCGTCCGCGCCCTTGCGAAACCAGTTCACGTGAAAGATCCGCGGCGGGTCCGCGAGGTGCCGGCGGATGCCCAGCCAATGGTTGAAGTAGTCGCCCATGTTGTAGCCGCAGAAAGGCAGCATCGCCATTGGATCGCGGCGCACCTGGCCGAGTCCGCCGACGGCAGCAGCAGTCATTTCACTGCCCATCGTCGCGCCGAGATAAACACCGTGGATCCAATTGAATGATTGAAAAACAAGCGGCATCGTCGTGGCGCGGCGGCCGCCAAAGATGATCGCGCTGATCGGCACACCGTTTGGCTTGTGCGCTTCCGGTGCGAGCACGGGATTGTTCGTCATCGGGGCGGTGAAGCGGCTGTTTGGATGCGCCGCGACCTCCTTCGATTCCGGTGTCCATGGGTTTCCCTTCCAATCAATCGCCTGCGCGGGCGGTTCACCGTCCTTGCCCTCCCACCAGACATCCCCATCCGGTGTGAGCGCGACGTTCGTGTAGATCGTGTCACGCGCGATGCTCTGCATCGCGTTGGGATTGGATTTGTAGTTCGTCCCCGGGGCGACGCC
>DASVRY010000442.1:0-5910 GCA_036388395.1 Chthoniobacteraceae bacterium | reverse complement strand
CAATTGACGGCGAAATCATCACCGCTCCGAACTTTTCGAATATCCTGCTCGATCTTGCGGTCCTCCGCTCTCTGAGCATCAAGGTGATCCTCGTGCACGGAGCGAGTGCGCAGATTGCTCAACTCGCCACGGAACGCGGCGTAACGCTCTCAAACGCTGACGGGACGGGCATCACGGACGACGCGACTCTGAAGATCAGCATCGAAGCCGCGACAAGCGCGATCAACGAGATCATGCAGGGGCTGACGGCAGTCGATCTGCGTGCCGCGTATGCGAATGCGATTATCGCTCATCCCGCGGGCATCCTTGGCGGTGTCGATTACCTGCACACGGGCCGCGTCGAACGCGTCGATACGAAGTCGCTCCACCTCTTTCTCAATGAAGGAATCATCCCGCTCATTCCTCCACTCGGCTTCGACGGTGAAGGGCGGACCTTCCGTGTGAATTCGGACAGCATCGCCCTCGAGGTGGCAGAGGCGATGCAGGCGATGAAGATTCTGTTCCTCTCCGCCCACGATGGCCTCGCGGCCAACGGAGAGCTGATCAAGCAACTGTCGATCGCAGAGGCAGAGGACTTGGTGAAGAAGAAGAAATCGGCCATCCCCGCAGGGCAGCTTTCGAAGGTGGACCACGCTGCGCGCGCCTGCCGCCAGGGCATTCCCCGCGTTCACCTGCTCAATGGTCATGTCGACGAAGCGCTGCTCAGCGAGGTCTTCAGCCATGAGGGCATCGGCACGATGGTCTACTCGAACGAGTACCAGCAGATCCGGCGGGTCTTCAAAAAGGACGTTCGCGCGGTCATGACGCTCATCCGGCAATCGGTGCAAAGCGAAGAGCTTGTCCGCCGTACTCGCGCCGACATCCTGCAACATCTCGAAGATTACTGGGTGATGGAAATCGATCGGAATCTCGTCGCGTGCGTCGCGCTGCATCTTTACCCGGGCGAGACAAAGGCTGAGATCGCCTGCCTCTACGTGAACAAAAACAACGAAGGTCAAGGCTACGGCCGCAAGCTCATGGGCTTTGTGGAGCAGCTCGCCGCAGAAAAAGGCGTCGAGCAGGTTTTCGCGCTCTCGACCCAGGCGTTTAACTACTTTCAGCAAAAGGGCGGCTACACCGAGACCTCCCCCGACGATCTCCCGGCAGAGCGCCGGAAGAAGTGGGAGGCGAGCGGTCGAAATTCCAAGATCATGATCAAAGCAACCGCCCTCCGGCCTAACGTCGATCCTTCTCGCACATGAATGCGCTCATCGTCGACGGGCTGGTGCTTGTCGTTTATTTCGTCGGGATCGTTGGAATCGGCCTCTACGCGGGTCGAAAGAACGAGAACCTTGCGGATTTCGCTCTCGGCGGCCGTTCCATCCCGTGGTGGGCGGTGCTGGCGTCGATCATTGCCGCGGAGACCAGTGCGGCCACGTTTTTGGGCACTCCTGCGGAAGGTTACAAAACTCACGGCTTCATCTACGGGCAGCTCGTTATCGGGACGATCCTCGCCCGCGTAGTCATCGCGTTCACCTTCATCGAGCCGTACTACCGCTACCGAGTGCAGAGCATCTACGAGTTCCTGGCAATCCGCTTTGGGAATTCCACGAAGAACGCTGCGAGCGCGATCTTCCTCTTCACCCGCGTGCTCGGGATTGGCGTACGGCTTTATCTCGGAGGCGTGATCATGGTCGTGATCTGGCGCTACCTTTTCCCGGAAACTCCGATCAGCCTGCACGTTTACTTCTGGGGCATCGTCTTCGTTACGGTTGTGACGACTTTTTACACGATGATCGGCGGGATAAAGGCGGTCGTCTGGACAGATTTCATCCAGGCGACTCTCATGATTGGATCCGTGGTTTTTGCAATCGGCCTGCTCCTCGGTCGCGTCGGCGGTTTTGGCGCAGTCGGTGAGGCACTTGGCGGGTGGGAAAACCTCCAGTGGACCCAGAGCGGATGGGATTCGGCGAAGCCGTTCGGAGCGGCTTTGCGCGGGATGCTTGAAGAGCCCTATACGTTATTCGCAGCTTTCATCGGCTCGACCTTCCTCACCATGGCGACGCATGGCACCGACCAGGACATGGTGCAGCGGATGTTGACCGCCCCGAACTATCGCAAGGCGAGGATGTCCCTCATCCTCAGCGGCCTCGCAGACATCCCCATCGTCATCTGCTTCCTTGGCGTCGGTATTTTGCTGTGGGTCTACTACCAGCAGCTGCCCGGTGGACCGCCCGCCATCGCCGACAATGAGATCTTCGCGCACTTCATTGTGAACGATATGCCGATCGGCCTGCGCGGTCTGATCATCGCAGGGGTTTTTGCTACGATGATGGGATCGACGTCAGCGGCTCTGAACGCACTCGCCACCAGCTTCACCAAGGACTTCTACCTTCCCTACTTCAGCCGCACCACCGGTGATCGGGAGCCCATCCTTGCAGCTCGAATTGCCACGGCCGTTTTTGGTCTCCTCATGATCGGCGTGGCGACTGTCGCCGCATACCAAGTCCTGCAGGATCCCAAGCTCACGATCATCCCGATCGCCATCGGTATTCTGGGCTATACCTACGGTGCTTTGCTCGGCGTTTTCCTGCTCGGCATGCTCACCCGGAATCGTGGCGACGATCGCGCCAACGTGGTCGCAATGATCCTCGGCATTATGGCCGTCTTCTTTCTCTGCAAGGTCAAGCTCCCCGGGATCGTCGACTTTGGACGCTGGATGCCAGAGTGGTGGCCCCAGATATCGTGGCCGTGGTTTGTGCTGATCGGAAGCACGGTGACGTTCGCCGTCGGAGTGCTTTTCCGGACGTCGGAAAGGCAGGTGGAAATCGCCCGGGCACACGTCTCTACGAGCGCGTAAAGTCGCCAACCCGCCTCGCTTCAGGGCTGCGGAGCGTCAATAGAAATTCACCCTTCCGTAACAAATAAAGTTCCGGCTGGAGGGGCAAATTTTCTTGTTGGCCGGAGGCCTGAAAACTAGTCTCTCGCCGCTCGGCGGGACGGTAGGGGAGCGCCTGTGAATAACTTGTGAACAAACTAGAAAAACTTCCGCACAGTGTAGAATTCGCGGCCTCGGGTCGCGTTTAGAGGGGGAAGCTGCCGTAATCCTTGTCCTGATCGATGTTCCACACCCCCCAGATGCATAAGCCGCTGCGATTGAGCAAGTTAGAGATGAGCCCGCCCCGACTTTTGCAGCTAGACTCGCCTCTTCACAGGGTCTCCTTGGGCAGAGTTTCGGACACGGCCTTCGATCTCCTTCAAACTCCGCAGCCTTTCGAGAATTGTGGATAAACAACTCAGAATCGAGGACTTGAAGCCGATCTGGGGCGAGATCGCCGCGGCGATCAAAGAGCAGGTAAGCGGCGATACTTTCGACCGGTGGTTTCGCGATATCGATCTGCTCGAGGCGAACGAGACAGAGCTTACGTTGCGCGTTCCAAACAACATTTACCAGTTCTGGATCGAGAGTAACTACATGGCTGTGGTGAAGTCTGCGGCGCTGCTCGTTCTGCGGAGTCCGCGCGAGATCCGCTTCGCCTTCGGCGGCAACGTCGAAGCAGTAGTGGCCGAGCCCGTTCCAGCGGTAAAATCGGGCCGCACCGAGCGCGTTGTGGCGCAGGAAGACGACAGCTCTTCACCCGCGCCGCACACGAACGGGATGAACCCGCGCAACAGCTTCGACTCGTTCGTCGTCGGCGCGAATAACCAGTATGCCCACGCGGCCTGCCTCGCAGTCGGCAATGCCCCCGGCAAGACCTACAATCCTCTTTTTATCTACGGCGGCGTCGGGCTCGGGAAGACGCACCTCATGCACGCGATCGGCCATCACATCGCCGGGCGCAAGAAGACCAAGGTCCTCTACCTGACCAGCGAGCGGTTCACGAACGAGTTCATCGACGCGATCCAGAACAGCAAGCTGGTGAAATTCCGCAACCGCTACCGGCAGGCGGACGTACTGCTCATCGACGACATTCAATTCCTCGCCGGCAAGGAACGGTCCCAGGAGGAATTCTTCCACACCTTCAACACGCTCTTCGACGGGCATAAGCAGATCGTTCTCTCGAGCGATCGACCGCCGTCGGAAATTGCGAATCTCGAGCACCGGCTCGTCTCCCGCTTTGAGTGGGGCCTCACCGCCGAGCTGCAGCCGCCAGATGTGGAAACGCGCGAGGCGATTCTTCGAAAGAAAGCGCAGACGCTCGAGGTGAAGCTCGATAATAGCGTGCTGCGTTTCCTTGCCGAACGGATCCGCACCAACGTCCGCCGCCTCGAAGGCGCACTCATGCGCGTGGCGTCTTTCACTTCGCTCAGCGGACACATCCCATCGCCGGAAAAGATCGAGCAACTGCTCAAAGATATCCTCCAGGAGGAAGCGCGACGCGCGGTGACGATCGACCAGATTCAGAAACGCGTGGCGGAACATTTCGATGTCCGCATCGCCGACATGACGAGCAAGCGCCGGCCAGCAAACATCGCTTTCCCGCGGCAGATCGCGATGTATCTCGCACGCGAGCTGACGAAGTCTTCCCTCAGTGAAATCGGCGAAGCATTTGGCGGACGCGATCACGGCACCGTGCTCCACGCCCACCGGCTGGTGAAGGATAAGATCCGCGGCCAGGAAAAAATTCGGCAGGTCGTCTCGTTCCTCGATAGTCAGCTCAATCGCTAGCCAACATTGGCGCGGGGCGCTCGGCGGAAGGAGCTGCGCAGGGCTGAAAACATCAGGGTTCGCGGGCGGGAAAAGGATTGCTTCACATCCGGCAATCATTCATCAACTCGCAACCCCGTACCTGTATGAAATTTAGCGTCAGCAAAGACAAACTTCTCGAAGGTCTGCAGACCGTCCAAAACGTCGTGAGCACGCGCACCACGCTGCCGATTC
Organism: Chthoniobacteraceae bacterium; assembly: GCA_036388395.1. Taxonomy (GTDB): domain Bacteria; phylum Verrucomicrobiota; class Verrucomicrobiia; order Chthoniobacterales; family Chthoniobacteraceae; genus DASVRY01. The sequence continues at coordinate 1,049 of DASVRY010000442.1, read as the reverse complement.
TCTCGAACGTGCTGCTGCAGGCGGAGGACGGGCAACTGCGGCTGACCACCACAGATCTCGATGTCGGTGTGAGCGGGACGACCACCGCGCAGGTGGATAAGCCAGGCGCCACGACACTGCCGGCGCGTCGCCTGGCGACGATCGTGCGGGAGCTGCCGGCGAGTGACATCCAGATCGAAGTCGACTCGAAGAACGTCGCGTCGATTCGCTGCGGCCAGAGCTTCTTCAAGATCCTTGGTTTGCCCGAAGAAGAGTTCCCGCCGCTGCCGAAGTTTGACGGCGCGAAAGAATTTACGATCAGCCAGAAAGAGCTGCGGAACGCACTGAAGAAAACCTCTTACGCCATCTCGACGGACGAGACGCGTTACGTTCTGAACGGCATCCTGTTTTCGTTCAAGGAGAACAAGCTGACGATGGTCGCGACGGATGGTCGCCGGCTCGCGCTCGTCGACATCGAGGTGGAATTTCCGCGCAGCCAGGAAGTCGACATCATCGTGCCGAGCAAGTGCGTGACAGAGCTCGCCCGACTCGTCGGCGACGACGGCGAGCTGAAGATGAGCGTTGGGGAGAATCAAATCGCCTTCGATGTAAACGGCACCTTGCTGGTCTCGAAATTGATCGAGGGAAATTACCCGAACTACCGCCAGGTCATCCCCGGCGAAGCACGTGAGCGGATCACGCTGGAGCGTGAGCAATTCCTCAACTCAGTGCACCGCGTGTCACTGCTCGCGAGCGAGAAGTCCAATTCGGTGAAGCTGATTTTCTCGAAGAACAACATCGAAATCGCGGCCAACACTCCCGACGTCGGAGAAGCCCGCGAGTCGCTCCCGGTCACCTACAAAGGCAAGGAGTTCTCCATCGCGTTCAATCCAGAATTCCTTATGGCGCCGCTGCGCAATCTGCCGGTCGATGAGGTGTTCCTCGACCTGATTGACGAGATGAGCCCCGGGGTGATCAAGATCCAGAGCCCCTTCCTCTACGTCCTGATGCCGATGCGCATCAGCTAATCGGGGGAAGTGGATAGTTGGAGCACAGTCGAAGAACCCCGT
>DASVRY010000441.1:0-3359 GCA_036388395.1 Chthoniobacteraceae bacterium | reverse complement strand
GTGGTTTCATCCGCAGCTTGCAAGGGCCAAAGACGCCGAACCAGGCGCTCCAGCGAACTGCTCCGGTCTGTCATGCCTGCTGCTCCCGCAGAGCCCGCCGCGCAGCAGCCATGCCAGCCCTCCGCAGTCGCTGAGCTTGAGGTCGTTCGGCGCTTCCGCGTATGCTTCGCTTCCACACTCCACATTCTCCTGCGACTGAAGAGCAGGTTCGCTTGATCGAGGAGCGCATTGGGAAGCGCCTCCCTGACGATTACCGGGAGTTCCTGCTCACCGTGAACGGCGGCTATCGGCCCGATCCCGGCATTTTCGATGTTCCTGGCGAGGGCACCAGCGAGTGGCATGGAGTCCTCGGCTTTGCGGGGCGAGGCTCTTACGACCTTCGCCGGCACCTCCATCCCGAATCTGAATACCTGCCGCATTGCCTACCGATTGGCCACGACATCTGCGGGAATAACCTGCTTCTTGGGTTACACGAGTCGCACTTCGGCCGGATCTACTGGGAGGACCACGAACTAACCCAGCACGGAGAGCAGCGACCGCCGATCAGGTTGGCAGACAGTTTCACCGAGTTTCTTCGGGCCTTACGCCTTCGCAATGAGAGCAAACGCGCCTAACACATCGGTCGATCGAACACGCCTCCGCGTCATCCGCCGTGCTCTCACTCCACCTGCCGCCCTCCCTCCTCCCGCTCCGCACGGCGGCTGCCGCTCCGGCGTGTCGCTCACCTTTCGCTCGTTAGGCATTTCTCTCGCAGCGCGTGAAAGCTAAGCCTCTCCAACTCGTTTCGGCGGATGAGTTCCGTGCGACGGAACGTAGGTTCGAGGAGGCGCATACCGCACGCGCGGGGCATTTGCCGCTGAGCGAGCAGGCTGCCGATTACGACCGTTTCTACGACGCGCTTGTGCGGCATCTCGGGACTGTGGGCACCCATTGCGAAGGTTTCAGCGATGGCGAGTTCTCCACTTCGCGCTACGTCGATCCGAGCGATCTCACCGTCGTGGTCAGCGACACCGCGACCGTCTTCCGCTCTGGCGCGCTCAATGCGGCGCTTGCAGCCATCGCCGAGACGGGCGCGCAGCACATGGTGGTCTTTGACACGGGAAGCTATATTGGCGTCCTGCCCAACGGCAGTGTTCTCGGCTATTCCGAGAGCGAGGATTTACTGGTCTATGAACGAAGCCGAAATGCCTAACAAAACGATCCAGCGAATCGGCTCCGCTGTCATCCATCCTGCTCTCGCTTCGCTCGCTTGCAGGCTGGCTGCCAGCTCCGCCGATCGCTGATCTTGAACCGTTAGGCGCATGAGCACGATTCCGCGAGAAGCTGAACTCTCCTGGCTTGGGACCGAGCTTTCTTGGCTGCCCGAGTCAGAGGCTCGTTCTGTGTTTGCGCGTGCCGAGCAGGGAATGAGTCCGACCGATTACGCCCTCGACACGGAGCAGTTTCAAACGGTCGAAACCATTTCGGCATCCGACACGGCTCTTGCTCGCGCGTGGCTTGCAGAGCGGATCGGCCGCACCGAGCGGGTTTTTGTCAGCTTCGGCAGCCGACACGTCTGTGCGATTTCGGCCTCAGCGTTTCTCACCCACTGGCAGGATATGTTTGGACCGGCGCGGGACGATGTTCTTATTACCGACGAGCAGGAGAGCTGGATTTTGTTCTACCACCATGAGGACCAGTTTCAGTTTGGTCGGACCAAATGCGCCTAACAAAGCCATCGAGTCGAACTGCTCCGGGCGTCACGCCCCGTGCTCCGCTTCGCTGCGGCACGGGTCGCGCCGCCCTCCGCAGTCGCTCATGGCTCGGGCGTTCGGCGACTTTTCGCATCTTTTCCGGGAACGACGCCTTTGCTCCAGTTTCTCCAGATCGAGCGTTGCTTCCCGGTGCCACGTTTCAGTCGCCAGTCTTCCCCATGTCTTTTCCCCAGCCAGCGTTTCGGTCTTTCCCCGTGCGTTCTGTTTTTCCCCAGCGGGGCTTTCGTCTTTCCCCGTTCTCCCCGCCTGGACCAAGCGGCGTTTTCGGTCTCCTCTGACTTCCATGCCGCTCCTAAATCTCTTTCAGACCCACTACTTGCGGCTATCTCATGCTTTCCTTCAGCACCGCAATGAAACCAACGTCGCCGAACCATGCGCTGCAGCGAACTGCTCCGGGCCGTCACGGCTGCTGCTCCCCGCAGAGCCCACCGCGCAGCAGCCGCGCCAGCCCTCCGCAGTCGCTGAGCTTGAGCTCGTTCGGCGACTTTTCGCATCTTTTCCGGGAACGACGCCTTGGCTCCAGTTTCTCCAGATTTCGAGCGTTTGCCTCCCGGTGCGCGTTTCGGTCGCCAGTCTTCCCCATGTCTTTCCCCAGCCAGCGTTTCGGTCTTTCCCCGTGCGCTCCGTTCTTCCCCAGCGAGGCTTTCGTCTTTTCCCGTTTTCCCCGTCTCGACTAAGCGGCGCTTTCGGTCTCCTCTGACTTCCATGCCGCTCCTTGATCCAGCGTGGTGGCTTCCGGTGGTTTCACCCGCCTCTCCCAAGGGCCAAAGACGCCGAACCAGGCGCTCCAGCGAACTGCTCCGGGCCGTCACGGCTGCTGCTCCCCGCAGAGCCCGCCGCGCAGCAGCCGCGCCGTCCCTCCGCAGTCGCTGAGCTTGGGGTCGTTAGGCGCTTCCCCGCATGCTTAGCTTTCACACGCCCCATCCTCCTGCGACCGAGGAGCAAGTTTGCTCAATCGAGACTCGCGCTGGCAAGGCGCTTCCTTCCGATTACCGGGCTTTCCTCCTGACCCAGAACGGGGGCTATCGGCCCGACCCAGGCATCTTTGACGTTCCTGGCGAGGGATGGAGCGAGTGGCACGGCGTCCTTGGATTCGCCGGGGGTTCTTACGACATTCGCCCCCATCTTCACGCCGAGTCCGAGTATCTCCCGTATTGTCTGCCCATCGGACACGACATCTGCGGCAACTACCTTCTACTCGGCCTCCACGAATCCCACTTCGGACGCATCTATTGGCAGGATCACGAGCTCACCGAAGACGGGGAACAGCGACCACCGGTCAAACTGGCCGACAGCTTCACCGAGTTCATTCAGGCTCTGCGTCTCCGCCATGAAAGCGAACGCGCCTAACCCTGCGGTCGAGCGAACGGCTACGGCGGTTCACGTCGCCTGCTGCTTGCCACCTCCGCCTTTCCGCCCACCGGCAGGCGTCGCGCCCCGCCTCCGCCGTCGCTCACCTTTTGTTCGTTAGGCGTCGCTACGCGCGTCCTGTAACGAACGACTATGAATCCGCGGTTTCTGAAGATGGCGACTCACGTTACGCTCGGACTCGGGGCGTTATTCACGGCGGTCGCTTTAGCCCACGATGGCGCTGGCGGCGTCTCG
>DASVRY010000440.1:0-6113 GCA_036388395.1 Chthoniobacteraceae bacterium | reverse complement strand
TGTACGAGAGGCGCGCCGAGGCTCGAGCATTTCTCCCCTGGCCGTTCGATGCGGAGGCGATGAAAGCGCGGGATCGCATGTTCCAGGCCGCGAGCTTCTGGACGCGCGCCTTGTGGGAGAAAGCTGGCGAACTCGACGAGCGGCGGCATTTCGTCCTCGATTGGGAGTGGTTCCTCCGCGCCTCGCGCCATTGCACCTTCACCACGATTGACGACTTTCTCGCCATCTACCGCTTCCACGACGCGCACAAGAGCAGCAGCGGAGACGATCGGCGCACCCAGGAAATTATCGCATTGGTCGAGGAGCATGGCGGCCCCGAGTGGGGCGCCGCTTATCGTGAAGTCGCCGCGAATCTGCCGCAGATGCAGCAGCGACTGCACTGGCTCCGGAAGGTGCACCTCTACCCCCTCCGCCGGATCCTCTACCGCGGCCTTTACCAACGCCACGGAGCCCGCGTGAAGACAGCCCTTGCCCAGCTAAATGTTTGAGCCTCAAACAAGCGCCACAGCATCTTTCAACGCGAAGACGCGAAGACTCGAAGGAGGAGAGACTCAGGAGGGAAATCGGAGAGCGGTGGACTTCATGGATGCGCTGCATTGGACCGGAGGTCTGCGCTCCCCGGAGATGCGTAGCGTTGCGGTCTCTCAACGGAAGCATGGGCCTTCCGCCTGTCCTTCCTCACCTCCGGGGAGGAACATCGAAGACACCAAAGTTGCGCGACCGGGGAGTGCGCACCGCAGTCCCAATGGGCTCCCCTTCGGGTAATGAGCAGAACGCTCGCCGCGGACGGCGCATGGCTATCCACCCTCCACTATCCACCATCAACTCTTCCGTGACTCCCAGCATCTCCATCGTCACACCGTCGTTCAATCAGGTCAGCTTTCTCGACACGACGATCCGTTCGGTCCTGGATCAGCAATATCCTTCGCTCGAGTACGTCATCGCCGATGGCGGCTCGACAGACGGCAGCGTCGAGCTGATCCGGCGCCATGAAGCCCATCTCACGAGCTGGTCCAGTGAGCCGGACTCCGGCCAATACGACGCGGTGAACAAAGGCTTCGCCCGCACGACCGGTGAGATCATGGGTTGGATCAACTCCGACGACTTCTATCTACCTGGCGCACTCTCGATCGTTGGAGAAATCTTCGCGGAATTCCCCGCGGTGGAGTGGATCACCACACTGCACGCTGCCGTAGCCGACGCGAGTGGACGACTAGTCAAGATCCACACCCGGCCCGGCTATTCGCGGTGCGGATTCATGCGCGGAGAAAATCTGCCGATGAGGAGCCATTTCGCGCATGGGTGGATTCAGCAGGAGTCCACCTTCTGGCGCCGCACTCTCTGGGAGCGTGCCGGCGGCAAACTCGACCTGGACTACAAGCTCGCCGGCGACTTTGAGCTCTGGGCGCGCTTCTTCCAGCACGCGGAACTCATCGGCGTCGGCGCCCCCCTTGCAGGCTTTCGTCTGCACGGCGCGCAACGCAGCGTCCAGCAGGAGCAAGGCTATCTCCGCGAGGCGCAACAAGCCTTCACCGCCCACGGCGGAAAGATCGGCAGCCGCCTCCAAACTACCGCTCGTGCCATCGGCCAGGGCGCCACCACCCACCCGCTCGCTCGCCGCATCGCCGGGCGGCTCGGTCTGCTGCACGAATGCAAGGTCGTGGAACGAGCCAAGACCCGCCCAGGTTGGAAGCTAGTCTCGCGGCTAGTTTGACCGCAAAACGCCAGACGAACGAGCTCCCCGCGCGGCGAAGGCCCCATGGTTCGATTCCGGTAATCAGCGCAGTGTTTCACTTGCCCTCGGGAAACGAGGCAACTCGCCGGCGCTGTCATGTCTCGCCTAACTAGATACCTCGGAATCTCACCGGATCAGGTGAACTCTTCAAGATGGCAACGAACTATCCCGCTGCCGTAGCTTTGGCTTTGTCGGGCGAACTGCTCCTGCGCCGCCTGCTGGACCGGGTCGAGGTTCATCGTGCTTCCAAGCTACACGCGCCGTCGACGCGCTGAAAAGCAAACGAGAGCGGTGCCAAGCATTGTCGTGGCAGTGAGCTCCGGCACCGGCGCGGCGATGATCGTGGCGACGCCGTCGAACCTGATGCTGCTCGAGCCGCCAGAGGATTGGATGGTGAAGTTGGTCACTTGCAGTACGACCTCGGTGATCTGGTAGCCGGCGTAATCTGGTCCAGAGAGCGGTCCGACGCTCGAGAACGTGCCCAGCCCGAAGATCTTGCTCCCGGCTTTGAAGAGATTCGCCTCCGTCCACGAGTGGCCACTACCGCCGCCTCGTGGCGTCTCTTCGACCACGTAGCCAAAGCCGTCATCAATGCCATCCGTCACCAGGACGCGAAACACTTCAAAGTCCGTGTCGGTGAGTGCGTTCGCAGTGAAGGATTTGCCCACGTCCTCCGGTGTAAGTAACAGATCTTCGAAGAGGCGGTAGCGCGGCATGCTGCCGGGGCCAATCAACTGATCAGTGATCGTGATTCGAACTCCGGTGGCGGAGCCAATGCCGGACGATTGAGCGATGACATCGAACTGCGCCAGGTCGAGCGCCGCCACCGGCAAGTGCAGCGCACACCACACGGCAGCCGCCAAAAACCAGCGGGAGGGGAGAGTGGTCATTTTCGCCCGGAGCACGGAGCAACATTGATGCCCCTCTACGCCCGTGATTGGGAACGTCTCACCGCCTGGACCGACTCGCCTCCTTATCCAGCGACGATATTCACCAGCTTGCCCGGAACGACGACGACCTTGCGGACCGTCTTGCCGGTCGTGTGCTCCTGCACCTTGGCGCTCGCGAGGGCTGCCTGCTCGATCTCGGCAGCGGCGGCATCTTTCTTCACGACGATCTTGTCGCGCAGTTTGCCGTTCACCTGCACCGGAATCTCCACTTCGTCCTCGATCAGGAACTCCTCGTTCCACGTGGGCCACGGCTCGTTCGCGAGACCGTCACCGCTTGAATCGAAGCCGAGGCGCTCCCATAGCTCTTCGGTGATGTGCGGCGCGAAGGGGTTGAGCACTTGCAGCAATGCACGCACTGCGGTCCGTGGCCGCGGAGTCGCCGGAATGAGCGCGTTCACGAGGATCATCATCTGCGAGATCGCCGTGTTGAAGCTCAACGCCTCGATGTCGTGCTTTACTTTCTTGATCGTGGCATGCACCGCCTTGCGGACGGCGGAACTCGGTTCAACCTCCTGCACTGCGCTCGAGACGATCCATTCGCCAGCCTGGTTCTCTTCCATGGCGAGGCGCCAGACGCGCGCGAGGAAACGCGACACGCCTTCCACGCCGTTCATATTCCACGGCTTCATCTGCTCGAGCGGTCCCATGAACATCTCGTAGCAACGAAACGCATCCGCGCCGTACTGCGAGATGACGTCGTCTGGGTTGACCACGTTGCCGCGGCTCTTGCTCATCTTCTGACCGTCTTCGCCGAGGATGATGCCTTGGTTCACAAGCTTCTGAAACGGCTCAGGTGTGCTCACGTGACCGAGATCGAAGAGCACTTTGTGCCAGAAGCGGGCATAAAGCAGATGCAGCACAGCGTGCTCGGTGCCGCCGACGTAGAGATCCACACCACCGTGCGGCGTACGCTGCGGGGAGTCGCTGACGGAACCTGCGGGCGCAGCGGAAATTGATTCCTCTTCACCGATCACGGGGCCAAGTTCCGCATGCGCGACTTCATCGCTCGAGCGGGGCAGCCCGGCACTTTCCATGATAGAAGGCGACGCGCTGCTCACCTGAGAACGACCGCCCATCCAATAGCTCTCCGCCTCCGGCGAAATGAAGCGTTCGGCATTCTGCGGATCGCAGTAACGCAAATAATACCAGCAGGAGCCCGCCCACTGCGGCATCGTGTTCGTCTCGCGTGTCGCAGCTTCGGAATAGCGGACCCAATCCGTGGCGCGCGCGAGTGGCGGTTCGCCAGATCCCGTGGGCTTGAAGTCTTCGAGCGCCGGCGGATCCAGCGGCAATTCCGATTCATCGATCGCTCGATGTGCGCCGCCTTCCCAGACGACCGGGAACGGTTCACCCCAGTAGCGTTGCCGGGAGAAAAGCCAGTCGCGCAGCTTGTAATTGATCGTCTTGCGGCCGAGGCCCTGCTTCTCCAGCAAGCGCGTAATCTCCGCTTTCGCATCGACCGTAGGCAAGCCGTCGAGCGGTCCTGAATGGATGGCGTAACCCTCGCCGCCAAAGCATTCCAGCGGCTGCGCACTACATGGGCTCTCTCCGCCGAGACCGAGCCGCGGCTCCGGCGAGACGACTTCGCGGATCGGCAGGTTGAACTTGGCCGCGAATTCCCAATCGCGCTCGTCATGCGCAGGCACCGCCATGATCGCGCCGGTGCCGTAGCCGGTGAGCACATAGTCGGCGATCCACACGGGGATCTTCTCGTTATTCACTGGGTTCACGGCATACGCGCCGGTCCAGACGCCGCTCTTGTCTTTCGCAAGATCGGTACGCTCCAGGTCGGATTTTCGTCCGGTTTTCAGCAGGTAATCATCCACCGCGGTCCGCTGTTCGGGCGTGGTGATTTCCGCGACGAGCGGATGCTCCGGCGCGAGCACCATGTAAGTTGCGCCGTAGAGTGTATCGGGCCGGGTGGTGAAGACGGGGATCTTCTGCCCGCTGCCGGCGATCGTGAAATCGACCTCAGCGCCTTCGCTGCGGCCGATCCAGTTCCGCTGCAGCAGCTTGATCGACTCCGGCCAATCTAGGCCGTCGAGTTCCTTGATGAGGCGCTCGGTGTATTGCGTGATCCGCAGCATCCACTGCCGCATCGGCCGGCGCACAACAGGAAAACCACCGACTTCGCTCTTTCCATCCACCACCTCTTCATTCGCGAGGACGGTACCGAGATCGGGGCACCAATTCACCGCCACCTCAGCGACAAAGGCCAGCCGCACGCTATCAGGATCTGCGCCGGTGTAGGTCGAGATCGGCTCCGCGCGCTGCGTCTCCGGGTCATACCAGGAGTGGTAGATCTGCAGGAAAATCCACTGCGTCCAGCGGTAGTAACCCGGATCGGTGGTATTGACTTCACGTGCCCAGTCGTAGGCAAAGCCGATCGCTTTCAGCTGCCGGCGAAAGTTGTCCACGTTCCGCTGCGTCTGAATCGCCGGATGTTCGCCGGTCTTGATCGCATGCTGCTCCGCGGGCAGGCCGAAGGCGTCCCATCCCATTGGATGCAGCACATTGTAGCCCTGCATCCGCCGGGCGCGGGCGACGATATCCGTCGCGGTATAGCCTTCCGGGTGCCCCACGTGCAGCCCCGCGCCGCTCGGGTAGGGAAACATATCAAGCACGTAATATTTGGGCTTCGACGGATCGAACCCGGCATCGCCAGGATTCGGCGCGTGAAAAGTGCCAGCGGTTTCCCAGCGGCCCTGCCACTTGGGTTCGATCAGATCGAAAGGATACGGTTTGCGGCGCTCGGGAGTCATGGAAAGGGATGAGGGATGAAGGATCGCCGGGGAAAGGTGAAGGCGGAAGATGTTTTCTGCCCTCGCCAGGCGGCGGAAGTGCTCCCGCGGCGGGGTCATCCTGAGCGAAGTCGAAGGACCCCGCCGCGCCACGAGCGACGTTGCATCGATGAGACGCAAAGCGCTTTCGTCTCGCGCCGAAACTCGCGCACAATCCGCCGCATGCCACGCTTGCTCATCGCCACGAAGAACGCGCACAAAACGGAAGAGATCCGCGCGGTGCTCGGCGCCGCTTGGGAGATCGAAGATCTGAATGCATTCCCGCAAGTCCCCGCACCCGACGAGACCGGCGCCACCTTTGCGGAAAACGCTGCGATCAAAGCACTCGCTGCGTCCACGATCTTTCCCGGCCTGGTGCTCTCGGACGACTCCGGCCTGGAGGTGGACGCGCTCGACGGCGCGCCGGGCGTCCGGTCTGCACGCTACGCTGGCTTCTCTGCAACTGACGCTGAGAACCGCGCGTTGCTGCTCCAGGAGCTGGAGCGTGTCGCCGCCCGCGGCAAGGCGCGGAATGCCCGCTTCCGCTGCACGATGGTGCTGGCGGAGGGACCGGAGATTCGCGGCACGTTCCAGGGCGCGGTGGAGGGCGTGATCATCAACGGGGAACGTGGTGAGGGCGGTTTTGGC
>DASVRY010000439.1:0-4517 GCA_036388395.1 Chthoniobacteraceae bacterium | reverse complement strand
CCGGCAAGTTGCCTTCCGTTGTTTTTGGGAGTGTTCCGGCAGGTCGACTGACCAGACAGAACGGGTCGAAAGAAAGAGTTCGCCCCCGAAACCTCGGGGGCGAACTACTTTCAAAATTGGGAACCGCTTACTTGCGGAGATTCAGCTTCTCGAGCGCGGCCTTGTAGCGGTCGTTGGCGGTGCGCTTGAGATAATCAAGGAGCTTGCGGCGGCGGGCGACGAGCTGGAGCAAGCCGCGGCGGGACGAATGGTCCTTCACGTGCGACTTGAGGTGGTCGGTGAGCTGATTGATGCGCTGGGTAAGGAGGGCCACCTGCACATCGGCGCTGCCCGTGTCCTTCTCGTGCATGCGAAGCGCCTGGATGTCCTGAGTATCGGTCATATCGGTTTTTGTAGAGCCGGAGAGTATGGGCGGCCCTCAGGGATTGGCAAGCAGTTCCTCGGGGAAAGTTATCACTCCGGGCGGGGTATTCCGTGCCGGTGGCAAACAATGGACAACAGACGGGAGACACAAGGCCATTGGCACTTCATGTGCTTCTACCGACCGCTGTATGCTCACTTTCGCTTACCAAGCCCGCGATTCCTCCGGGAAGATGATCTCCGGAATTCAGGAGGCGCTGAACGAAGACAACGCCATCAATACTCTGATGACGCGCGGGCTGATGGTGCTCTCGATCCAGCAGAAAGCTGGCGCGAAAGCGACGGCTCCGAAAGGCAAGATCTCGGAGACGGACCTCGTGCTTTTCACCCGGCAGCTCGCCACCATGGTCGACGCCGGTCTTCCCCTCGTGACCGGTCTCACCGCCCTCTACGAGCAGGCGGACCCTAAAAAGCAGGCTGGCCTGCGCCGGATCGTTGGCGAAGTGAGCGCGCTCGTCCAGCAAGGCGACTCGTTCTATGAGGCGATCTCGAAGCACCCGAAGGTCTTCAGCCGGCTTTATATCGCGATGGTGAAAGCCGGTGAATCTGGCGGTTTGCTCGCCGAGATTCTTGACCGGCTGGCCAGCTTCCTCGAGGCCGCAGCGCGCCTGAAAAAGAAGGTGAAATCAGCGATGACGTATCCAGTGATCGTCATCTGTATTGCGATCCTCATCACGACCTTTCTCATCGTGAAGATCGTTCCCGTGTTCGGTGAGATCTTCGCAGACTTCGGCGCGGACCTGCCGGCGCCGACACAATTCCTGATCGACCTCAGCGATTTCATCCGGTCCAAGTGGTACATCCTGCTCGCGATAATCCTCGGCACGTTCTTTGGCGTTCGCGCTTTCGTCCGCACCGAGAAAGGCGAGCGCCTTTGGGACAAGTGGAAACTGAAGCTGCCCATCTTCGGACCGCTCGTGCACAAGATTTGCATGACCCGCTTCGCTCGCACCTTTGCGCAGCTCATTCGCGCTGGTGTGCCGATCCTCGAGGTAATGGATATCGTCGGCGAGACTTCGGGGAACTACGTCGTCGCCGATGCGATCAAGCACGTCTCCGCGGACGTGGAGAAAGGCGACCACCTAACGAGCTCTCTTTCCCGCCAACCGGTCTTCCCGCCGATGCTCTGCCGTATGGTCAGCGCGGGTGAGGCCACTGGTAAAATCGACACGATGCTCGAGAAGATGGCCGACTTTTGGGACGAGGAAATCGAGGCAATCCTCGATGCCCTCACCTCACTCATTGAGCCTTTGCTCATCGTCTTTCTCGGCGTCGTCGTCGGCGGCATCGTCATCGCGATGTTCCTGCCGATCTTTAAGCTGAATGACGTAGTGTCAGGGGCAAAATAAGCAGCAATCCACCGTAGATCAGACCCGCGAGAGCCGCTGTCCGCCAGCGGCTCTCGCTGCGTAGCAGCCAGGAGATTTGATCGCGCAGCGTGTAAGGCATGCCGATCCAAAAGACGGCGAGGACGATCCAGACGTAAGCGAGCGTGACCAGGAAGAGCCGGCTCATCTCTGGACGGAGCCAGGCAGCTTCGAGGAGCGGCTCTGCTGCGAGTAGCGCCACCATGCCAAGAGCGCGCGGGGCGAGCAGTTCGTCGACGTACTTCCAAGTGAGGAAGGCTGCGATCGGGATGAAGATCAGGATCCGAGTCCGCCAATTTGAGAACTCCCCAAGATCGATGTTCTTGATCAGCAGCCACGACCAGACTGCGGCTACCAGAAGAAGGGCGACCCCCCAGCTTCGGGAACGCGGGAAAGCGCGCAACGCCTCTCGAGCGGCACCGGAGCGGATCAGCGCATATCCGTGGATGACGACGAGAAAGAGGCCGGTGAGGAGGAGCGCCTTCTCGAGCGTGAGCGAGTAAATCATGAGGAGGCGCAAGAGAACGCACTCCCCCGTCCCGGCTCAAGCGCGAACTCGCGGCACCGGCACCACTCTTCAAGCTCCACAGCTAATAGGGCGCCGAGCGCCTCGTGCGAGACTACGCCGCTCGCACAGCGTTAAAGTGGTTAAGCAGCTTGTTCGGCTCGATATTCACCAAGTCAGCTGTGACCTGCTCTGCGAGCTGCTTGCGCAAGCCTGGCTCCACCTCTTTTAAGATCGCCTCGTGGATTGTCGCCGGAGCCGCAAACGACCACGCCTCCGGCTGCTCCTGATGCAAAACCTCCGTGATATGTGCAGCGATCTCTTTGATCAGGCGGCGATCGGTTTCAATGTCGAGATGCTGCTCGGCGATGGAGTTCTGGTGGCGGCCTTGCGACTGGCCCGGGGTAGAGCCCACCGGGAAACGGCCGGCGAGATCGGTATTGCGCTCGGAAATTTTCAGGTGCGCATCAGTCATCGAATACGCCTGCACCAGAGCCACACGCGGGGGCCGATCCCCCGGGACTTTCTCAACGCGAAAAGCTTTGAAGTTGCCGCGGTCGGTGACAATGAGGAATGAACTTTTCATGGCTGAGAAATAGTTCGCGCGCGCGCCGCCACACGGCTGTGAAACCAAACTGCGCACGCGCTTCCAGTCGCCGTGCCTTCTGGGAAAACAGCCAGTACATCTGAAGGGGAAAGGGTTGACCTTCCGTCACACGGTCTCGCAAGCTTACCTCGCTCGCATGGACCCGCACCCCCTCCCCGCTGTCTCCCGTCGCTCCTTCCTTTACACTGTCGCGGCCAGCGCTGCCGCCGGTTTCGCAACGCCGCTCCTTGGGGCGGAGGCTCCGGCTTCCAAAACTTGGAAGCTCAAGCTGGGCATGGACAATTTCGCCGTGCGCGCCATGGGCTGGAAAGCGCCACAACTCATTGAATACGCTGCGTCACTGAAGCTCGACACCCTGCTCATCTCCGACCTCGATGCGTATGAGAAGCTCGACGACGCATACCTCGCGGGGATCAAGGCGAAGGCAGACGAGGCAGGCCTGCGGCTGTATCAGGGAAGCTGGAGCATCTGCCCCACCTCACCAAAGTTCAAAAACAACTGGGGCACCGCGGAAGAGCATTTACAGCTCGGCCTGCGCGTCTCCAAAGCGGTCGGCTCGCCTGTTTTCCGCGTCGTTCTCGGCTCGATGGAAGATCGGAAGACCGAGGGCGGAATCAAAGCGCGGATCGCCGATACCGTAAAAGTGCTGAAGGCGTGCGAAAAGCAGGCGCGGGATGCTGGGATCAAGGTTGCCGTCGAAAACCACGCCGGTGATCTTCATAGCTGGGAACTGGTCGACTTGATCAAGGCTGCCGGGCCGGAGTTCGTCGGGGCCAATATAGACTCCGGCAACGCTGCATGGACGCTCGAGGATCCGCTGCAGGTGCTCGAGAATCTCGGCCAATATACGGTCTGCTCGAGCCTGCGCGACAACATGATCTGGGAAACCCCGGACGGCGCGGCAATCCAGTGGACGGCGGCAGGCGAAGGACTGATCGACTGGAAAAGCTATGTCGAGCGGTGGACGGCGCTCTGCCCGGACGTGCCAATCCAGATCGAGACGATTTCCGGGTTCACCCGCCAATTCCCTTACAAAAAAGACGACTTCTGGAAGTTCTACGACAAGCGCCCGGAGGCGCTCGCGCAGTTTGAAGCGCTGGCCAAACGCGGCCGTGAAATCCTTCCGTTCAAAGCGCCGGACGGCCCCGCGAAACAGCAGGCGGAGCAGGATTACCAAAAGGGCGAGCTGGAGCGCTCGGTCAAATACCTCCGCGAAGTGATCGGTGTCGGTGTGCGCGCCTGAAAGTAAAGTCCAGGATCTAAAAGTTCTCCCAATCCCACCTTCCCTCCAGACCTATGAATCGCCGCAATTTCCTCAAGACCACCGTAGCCGCGAGTTCGCTTGCCGCTTTTAACTTCCACATCCTCGGGGCCGAAAAAACCACGCGCAAATACCGCACTGCACTGATCGGCTGCGGCTGGTGGGGCAATAACATCCTGCGCGAAGCCATGGCCAGTGGAGCATGCCAGATTGTCGGCCTCGCTGATGTGGACGAGCGGCAGTTTGCCCCGACGCTTGAGAACGTAAAGAACGGCACAGGCGAGACGCCGAAGACCTACAAAGATTATCGCGAGCTCCTGCAGGCGGAAAAGCCGGAGATCGCGATCATCGGCACGC
>DASVRY010000438.1:0-19446 GCA_036388395.1 Chthoniobacteraceae bacterium | reverse complement strand
AAAACTGTCACAATTGCTCCTCATGCTAACCAAACGCGTCATCCCATGCCTCGATGTGCACGATGGGAAAGTCACCCGCGGCGTCCAGTTTGGCCGCGCCGAAGAAGGCGGGCTGCGGAACGTCGGCGACCCTGTCGACCTCGCCTTGCGGTACAACCACCAGGGTGCAGACGAGATGGTCTTCTTCGATATCACCGCCAGTGCGCACGGGCGGGCGACGATGATCGACGTAATCGAGCGAACTGCCGCGCAATGTTTCATGCCGCTGACCGTCGGCGGCGGCATCCGGACGACTGAGGATATGCACGCGCTGCTCCACGCCGGCGCGGATAAGATCAGCATCAACTCCAGTGCGCTGGCCACGCCGGAGTTGATCACCGCGGGGGCGGACCGATTTGGAAGCCAGTGCATCGTTGTCTCGATTGACGCGAAGAAGGTCGCACCCGACACGTGGGAAGTCTTCAGCCACGGTGGACGCAAACCGACCGGGCTCGGTGCAGTCGAGTGGGCGAAGCGTGCCTTTGCCCTTGGCGCGGGCGAGATCGTCCTGAACTCGATCGACGCCGACGGCACGAAAGCCGGCTACGATCTGGAGATCACGCGGCGTGTCAGTGAAGAGGTCGGTGTGCCGGTGGTTGCGAGCGGGGGTGCGGGCAAGCTAGAGCACATGGCCGAGGTCCTACAGGTGGGGAAAGCGGACGCCGTGCTCGCAGCGAGCATTTTCCACTTCGGCGAGTACACAGTGGCTGAGGTGAAGGAGTTCCTCGCCGCGCGCGGGCTACCGGTGCGGCCCCGCGAAATGCTTGTCTGATGGTTCGCGGATGCCGTTCGGCTCTCACCTGAACCTTTTGAACCACGGATTGAACGAATGGAGCGGATGAGGAGCCGCGGTGATGCGGCCATCCGCTGAATCCGTTCTATCCGTTACGTGTCCGGCGATCCGTGGATTGCAGTGATCGTGCGGATCGTCTGGACCGCCGCGCGGACATCGTGCACCCGGAAGATCTGCGCGCCTTGTTGCATGCCTTGCACGATGCAGGCGACGGTGCCGGCGTCCCGCTCTGCCGGTCGCTCGATGCCCAGGGTTTCGCCGATGACCGTCTTTCGCGAAACCGGTAGCAGGATCGGCCGCCCAAACTGGTGGAGTCTCGAGAGTTCGCGGTAAATTCGTAGGTTGTCGGCACGCTGTTTGGCAAAGTCGATGCCCGGATCAATGACGATCGCATCGCGTGACATCCCTGCCCGTTCAGCGAGCGCCAGCTTCTCCGCAAAGAACCGCTCCAGCTCCGCCATCACGTCCGGGTAGCCGACATGCGTGTGCGCCACCTTCGGCGCACCGATGGTGTGCATGATCAGCAGCGCAACGCCCGCCGCTGCGCAGATCTCCGCGTTCTCCGCCGTTGGCAGGCCGCTGATGTCGTTCAGCAGATCGCCACCTCGGGCGAGCACCGCACGAGCGACAGCAGGACGCCACGTATTGATCGAAAGCAAAGCTCCACCCGTCCATCGCTCGAGGAATGCGCAGAGTCGGTCGATCTCCTCCTGCTCACCGATCGCGGCGCCGTCGGTGCGGGCGCTCTCCGCGCCGATATCGATAATCTCGGCGCCTTCTGTGATGAGCGATTTCGCCCGTTCGATCGCCAGGTCCGGATTCGCTATTCCATCTCCGCAGAACGAGTTCTCGCAAAGGTTCACGATCCCCATGACGACGGGCCGTCGAGGGAAGACGAATTCGGTTCCGCGCGCCTTGAGCTTCACTACGCGTGTTCTCTGAGGAGCACGTCATTCGTAGCGGGCGCGAGCTGGATTGTGTCCAGATCCGACGTGAGCGGCACGGGCACGCCCCCGATCGTCATTGAGATAATGCGCTGTGCAGCGATTCCAAATGTATCGGCCGCAGTGCTCGTTCCGCTGATCTGACCACCGATGATGATCGACGCAATGCGCGACTTGACCTCGGTAGGCTCACCCGCTTCCGCGTAATCGTCCGCGGTTCCAAATTGCGAGTCTTCGCCAGGGTGAATACCCGCGGTGATTGAGGAGGCCCCGAGATCTCCATTGATGCGGACAGTTCCGATCCGAGCATCGGAGTTGTACTGGGGTCCGGGGCCATATTCCAGTTGCTGAGGGCAATACCCAGCGCTTACCTCAGCGTAATGGACGCTCCCGCGGACTCTCATGGACTGGATTCCCTCGGAGTTAAGACCAGATTCCGCCTGAGCTCCCGCGCTGAATCCGACGAGATTGGTCGCTATCCCCACAATGCTCCCGCCAACTTGCAGGTCTTCAACGCTGGTGCTTGCGAGGACTGCGTAGGAGGTGAGATGCGGGTCCAACCCTGGCCGATCTGCGGCGGTGATGGACCCGCCTATCTGCACGGTTCCCAACCGGTGCGCGATGATGCTGCCTGAAGTTAAAGCCACACGTTCGTAATAGTCCTCGGTGTCATATGCCCTTGAAACCTCCCTAACGTCTCCTCCAACCATCACGTCCAAGATCGAGCGGCTGGCGAGCGCGGATATTTTTCCTGCGCCGGGGCCGCTTCCGCCGATCAAATCCAACCCGATCCGAACCTCCACGCGGTTCACGACATCAGCAACTGTCACGAGATCAATGGAGCCACTTGCCCCTCCCGAGCCGCCGTGGACGGATTGACCCACCACGAGAGACGTTCCTATTTCACCCAAGATGGAGCCGGTGCGGTATGAGCTGCCGCCCTGCACATCTCCGTTGATGCGGACCCTGTCAAAACGCCCGTGATCGTATTCTGCGTGGTCGATGTTGTTCGTTCCGTTGATCGCGCCTGAGTTAGGCCCATCCCCTCCGACGACACTTCCCTCGATCTTCACAAATTCGATCTGCCTCACTGCGATCATCCCCGAAGCAACGCCGCTTCCGCCAATCAAGGAGCCACCGAGCCAGAAGCTTTTGCAGTTGCCGTTTAGAATATGGAATTTGCCCGACTCCCGCCCCTCAGCGCCGACGATGTTCCCCTGGACAGTAACAGAGCCGATAGCTCCGGCCATTACAGACCCGGATTCATTCCCGCTGCCTCCAAGGATCGACCCTCCTATGGCCACGGTTCCGATCGCTTCTGCATAAATCTTCCCTGAGGCTTCGGAGGTGCTTCCAACCAAGTCACCAACCAACTTCACCTTTCCGATAACTCCCCGCACTTCTATGGAAGCCGGGAAATACTCGATATTAGGTTTGCCGACGATACTTCCCCCGACGAAGGCTCGCCCGAGATCCCCGACGACGACGAGTGAACCCCTCAGATCCTCGTCGATCTTGAGCACTCCCAAACCACCTAAAAACACGCTACGCTCGAAGTCTCCTCCCAACTCAAGGCTCGCTGCATGGAGGACGTCGAGGCTGCGTACGTCTGGCTCGCCGTCGCCTACCACGATTCTACCCAGCGGCCCCTCGATCGCGACGGATCGGAGATCAACCCCCTCCGCATCGATGAAGCCGACGCTAGCGGTCCCGTTCCCGGATGCGCTGGTTTCGATGACCTTCACCGCAAGGCTTGCGCCTGCGGCAGAGGCTTCCAGGCGTAGTGCGCTGAGCTCTTCACCCAAACCGTTCGGGGTGAAAGTGAATTCCCGGAGATCCTTGTGGAAGATTGGGTGCGAGCTTTTGACCTTCACGACATCGCCATCGACGTCGACGTAAGTGACAAGAGAGGTGTTAACGAAGGTGGCCGGGGCGATGCGGGCTTCGAGCGGTTCGATGAATGAGGAGCTTGCCATGATGCGTTCTGGAGAACGTTGCGCTTGAACTTGGCCGAACCTTCCGGAGCGCTAACCGCCGCGAGGAGACCTGCCGTTAGCTGCCTTTAGCTCCTGCAGAGACGCTGTCAAGGCAGCAGCAGCTGAGAGGCAACTCTGCGCTGGTAGCGCGCCGTGTGGGTGTAACCCGCCTCTTTCGCAGCGGCGATCGCCGCTGGGAAGCCCGCGCCGAGCTCTTCTGGCGCGTGGGCGTCGGAGTTGATCAGGAGCGGCACGCCGGCTTTGCGCGCGAGGCGGAGGAAGCCCGTGGCGGGGTAGAGCTCCTTACAATCTTTGCGCAGGCCGGCGGTGTTGATCTCGAAGGCAGTGCCGGTTTCGACGAGGGCGGCGATCGCGGGTTCGTAGAAACGCCGTAGATCGCCCTCCGGCCGGAAGCCGAACTTCTTCGGCAGATCCGGATGCGCCACGAAATCGAACAGGCCACTCCGGATGCAGCGCTCATACTGACCCCAATAGCTCGCCCAAATCCGCTCGACCTCCCCTTCACTGAAGCGGCCGATGTATTTCGGATGATCCACTTCCCAGCCCTCCGGCAGATAATGGACGCTGCCAATGAGGAAATCCCACTCCGCCATCCCTGCGAGCTTCTCGATCCACCCTTCGCCGCCGGGGAGGTAGTCGCATTCCAGCCCGAGGCGGATCGTCAGTCGCGGAAATTGCGCACGCGCTTCCTCCACGGCCTCGATGTAGCGCGGCAGCTCTTCGATCTTCATCCGCCAGTCGTCGAACGGCTCCGCCATCGGATTGTGATCGGCGAAACCGAGTTCCCCCAGCCCCAGCTCGACTGCGCGGGCGGCAAACTCCACCGGCCAGCCAGTCGCGTGTGCGCAGAGCGGCGTGTGCACGTGGTAATCTGCGAGCGAGGAATAATTTACAGACGACGTGGTCACGGCGGAGCGTCTTTACCCGCTTGGGAAGTCCGCGGCAACCCGGCATCGGCACCCTTTTTTCACTCGTCACCCGGCTCCTGTCGCTCAACACTCCCCGCCGCATGAACTTCATCGAGTCCGTCTTTCAAAAGCTGAAGCGGCATCCGAAGCGGATTGTCTTTCCTGAAGGCACGGAGCCTCGGGTGCTCCGCGCGGCGGCCCGCTTCGTGAAGCTGCAACTCGGCGCCCCCGTCGTGCTCGGACGCAGGGAGGATGTGGAGAAAGTCGCGCTCGAGGAGAAGATCGACCTCGATCACATCGGGATCATCGATCCGGCGACTTCGACGGAATTGCCGACCTTCATCAAGCGGCTCGAGAAGCTGCAGCGCTACCGGAATCTGGGTCCGGAGAAGGCGCAGGAGATCCTCGCGCAACCGAACTACTTCGCCGCGATGATGGTGCAGTATGGTCAGGTGGATGGCCTCGTCACGGGCGCCGCGGAGACGGCGAGCAGCTCGCTACGACCGCTCATCCAGCTCATCAAGCCGCTGCCGAATACGACGAGCATCTCAAGCTGCATGATGCTGGATCTTTCGAATAAACGGTATGGCGAGCGAGGCGTAATGTTCTTCGCCGATTGCGCGGTGATCCCGGAGCCCAATGTCGAGCAACTCGCCACGATCGCCGTGCAGACGGGCATGATCTGCCGGCAGCTCACGGGGAATAAGCCCCGCATCGCGCTGCTCAGCTTTTCGACGAAAGGCAGCGCCAAGCTAGCTTCACCCGAGAAGATTGCGGCAGCGACGGCACTCGCGAGGCAGAAGGCCGAGGAGCAGCGCGTGGAGATGGAGATCGACGGCGAACTGCAGGCCGACACTGCGTTGCTGCCCGATCTCGCGGAGCGCAAGGCGCCTTCCAGCCTCGTGGCTGGGCGGGCGAACGTGATGGTTTTCCCGGATCTCAATAGCGGCAACATCGGCGCAAAGCTGGTGCAGCATCTCGCGGGTGCGGAGACTTACGGACAAATCCTGCTCGGCCTTTCCAAGCCGTGCGCCGACATGTCGCGCGGCGCCAGCGAAGAGGAAATCCTCGGCGTGGCAGCGGTGCTCGGCGCTCAGGCGATCGAGTACCGAAAGCTCTATCCGGCCGAAGGCGAGCCCTAGCCGATCTTCGGGATGAATTCCGTTACACCCCGCGTCTTTGTCGCGGCGACCCAGCAGAATGACGGCAAAACCACGACGGCGCTCGGCCTCTTCGCGGCGCTGAAAAAGCGACGTGGGCGCATCGGCTTCATCAAGCCCGTCGGCCAGCGCTTCGTCGAAGTCGAGGGGCAGCGAATCGACGAAGATTCGGTGCTGATCGATCAGACTTTCGGAGTTCATACGCCGCTGGAGGCGATGAGCCCGATCGCAGTGGAGCCGGATTTCACCCGCCGGTACATCGAGAACCAGAACAACGAGGTGCTGGTGCGTCGGATCCAGAACTCGTTTGATCGCGCCGCTTGGGAAAAGGATTTCGTGATCGTGGAAGGCACTGGCCATGCAGGAGTCGGTTCCGTGTTCGATCTTTCGAATGCCCGGGTGGCCAGCCTGCTCGAGAGCAAAGTGATCCTTATTGCGCAGGGCGGAATCGGAAAGCCGATCGACGAAGTAGCGCTGAACAAAGCGCTCTTCGACAAAGAGGGCGTGGAGGTTGTGGGCGTGATCTTGAACAAGATCCTGCCGGACAAATTTGAATATGTGAAAGAGTTCGCCCAGCGCGGACTTGCGCGACTCGGCATCGATCTCATCGGCGCGATTCCGGATGAGCCATTGCTCGCAAACGCGACGCTCGGACAAATCTGCCGGACGATCAAAGGGGACTTCATCAACGGGAAAAACAAGTCGCGCCGGCGAGTACAGAAGGTGGTCATCGGCGCGATGAATTCGACCCACGTGATGGAATACTTCCGTCCCGGCACGCTCGTCATCACACCGGGCGATCGCGAAGACGTGATTCTCGCCGCGCTTTCCACAAGCACACTCAGCGAGCTGGATGGGCAATCGATCGCGGGCCTTGTCCTTTCCGGCGCCCTCACTCCGCACAAGAGCGTGATGGATCTTCTCGGTAACTCCGACGTGCCCACAATCGCCTCCCCGCTCGACAGCTACAGCGTGGCGAACAGCATTCACTCGATGACCGTGAAGACGCTTCCCGGCGACGTGGAGAAGATCGACAAAATCCAGGCACTCATCGAGCGCTACGTGGAAGTGGATCGGCTGCTCGAGAAGTTGTAGCTCCAGCTTCGGGAGGCGGCTCGAGGCAGGTGCATCGCCAAGCGCCGGAGCCTCTCGCAAGCGGGTTACCCAGAGTGAAGCAGGGGCGCTTTAGCGACTGAAGCACGTCGAAAACCGGGTCGCATCGGGAAAGGTCCAAGCTGCGACTGGGACTGTTTAGCAGGGTCACTCGCGATGCGGCGGGGTCCCTTGGCTTCGCGCGGGATGACTTGAGGAATGGCAGCAATCCACTCGGGCGAAACGCTCCTGCTGCTGCTGTCAAAATCAATCCGGTGGCCGCTCGATATGATCTTTGAGTTCAGCCGTTAGGATCTGCCAGACGCCCGGGTGCGCCTCAACGAGTCTCGCGATATCACCGAGATCTTTGATTCGCTTGCTCTGCCGGCGCTGCGCATCCGCCCACGCAGCCATCTTCCCGCGAAGGGTGTCCTCGAGTGACGCAACTCTGATGAGGATTCCATGGACATCTGCAGGAATCGCCCGCGAGGGAAAGTCCCGGTAAAAGGCCTCGGTGCTGAGCTGCAGGCTGACGCTCGATTTCCCTTTGAAGTTGATCGACCACTCGAATCGCTCCGCTTCGAAGCCAGCCTCGCCGAGTGCCTTCACCGCGCCTTCGATCGCTTCTGTGGCGACCACAAAATCAACATCCCGCGTGACCATTGGTTCTGCCGCCCAGTGATTCACGGCCACTCCTCCAATCGCGCACCAAGGAATATCCAACCGCTCGAGCGCATCCACCAGGCGCATGACATCGTCAGTGCCCCCTGCAGTTTGCCAGTCGTAGAACTTCTTCGCTGTCATTGCGGGTACTTTACCGCGTGGGCGCGGGATGCCAAAATCATGCTTCGTCTTCAGAGCTCGTGATGACCCGCGTGTCATCCCCGCCGACGGCAAAGTGAAAGGCGCGGGTGGTCTTTGGCAGAAGGTCCGCGAACTTGTCTGCCCACTCGATGATGAGGACGCCTCCGCTGGTGAGGTAATCTTCGAAGCCGATCTGGAGAACCTCTTCGGCGGACTCGAGCCGATAGAAGTCGAAGTGGAAGAGTGGGAGGCGTCCCCCGGTGTATTCGTGGACGAGGGTAAAGGTGGGGCTTGTGACTTCGCCGGTATGGCCGAGGCCGGCGGCGACGCCTTTCACGAAATGCGTCTTGCCTGCGCCGAGGTCGCCGGCGAGCGCGATCACGTCTCCGGCGCAAAGCTCTGCACCGAGCTCTCGGCCGAATTCAAGGGTCTCGGCGGCGTTATGCGAAGTGATCATAGCCAGCCGATTTTCTACGAAGAGCAGTGATTTTTCCAGTGAGTGTTCCGATGCGCGTGAGGGGAAGCTTGGGAAACGCTTTTGGCCACGACGATTCAAGCCGGGTGGCTTCGCGCGGCGCAATGGCAAAGAGCAGCTCGTAATCTTCACCGTCGCCGAGCGCCTGCGCGATCGTGCAGTTGCGGTTCTTCGGAACCGCCGATTCATCGAGAAGGTATCCGCAGCCGCTTGCTTTCGCGAGCCGCGGGAGATCGGCTCCGAGTCCGTCGCTGAGGTCCATCATAGCGCGCGGACGATAGTGTTCGACGAGCCAACGGGCTTCGGTGAGGCGCGGTTTAAAGTCGAGATGATGTCCCGCGATCGAGCCACCCAGCCGACCGGTGACAAAGAGCACGTCGCCCGCACGTCCGGTGGAGCGGAGCACGCAGTGGGCGCGCTCAACTGAGCCGGTAAGTGTGACCGTGACCGAGAGCCTACCTTGTGAGCGGGTCGTCTCGCCGCCCACGATCGCCACGCCGAACTTCCGCGCGGCACGTCGGAGCCCTGCGTAGAGGGCCTGCACTTGCGCGACTTCCATCGTTGGGGGAGCCGCCAGCGCAATTAAGGCGTGCTCCGGCACTCCACCCATCGCAGCGATGTCGCTGATCGCCCGACACAGCGCCTTCCAGCCGACGCGCCGCAAATCTTCCGTTGGGAGAAAGTGCACGCCTTCTGCCACAGCGTCTGTTTTCAGCAACCGCCAGCGCAAATCCCGCGGCCCGCCGATCACTGCACAGTCATCGCCGGCCGCGACCCGCACATCCGAGCGGGAGGGAAGGCCGCGGGTGAGCGCCGCGATCAGTCGATCTTCACCGAGTGACTTGAGGTTCACGGAAGCGGGGCGGTCGCCTGGTAGTAGAGGAAGCCGAGCTGCGAAAAATTAAAGAGCGCGTGCATGCCGATCGGGACAAGCAGCGACCCGCTCGCCTCGTAGGCAATGGTGAAGCAGAGCGCGAGGACGAAGAGGCTTGGGAGCGAGGTGAGGTTCGCATGGAAAGCGGCGAAGAGGGCCGCAGTAAGCACTGCGCTGCTCGTCCCGCCGATGTAGCGCTTGAACACGCCATAGAAGTAGCCACGGAAAAGGAACTCCTCCCAGAGCGGCGCGATGATCACGCCAGCAAGCAGGATTTTCAGCACGGCGGCCTGGTCCGCGCTTTTTGCCACATCGCGGAAAAGCGTCACCAGCTCCTGTTCCTGCGCTGCTTCGCGCATCAGCTGTTGAGTGAGCCACCCGACGAGGAACACGATCGGCAGAGCAGCCACGATGAGACCCAGCGCGAGCATGGCCGATCGAGCCGCTGAGATGTGCGCCACGCCGACGAGCGAGGAAAGCCGGATCCCGCGGTAACGCAGGAACCCGGCAATCGCGGCAATCAGCACGACGAAGACCAATGCATTGCCGACCAGTTGATCCATGTCGATCGGCGCAGCATCCTGCTTCTTCTCGCCCAGCAAGCTAAGCGCAATCAGCCCCCCGAATGAGAAGATGAGCGAGATGGAAACCAGCAGATCCGGGAAGGCAAACTCGGCCGTGCGCACTTTGCCCCCGGCATGCACCTGCTGCAGTAGCCTGCTGTAGGTCACCGCAGAGCAGGCGAGCGCGAGGCTCACCAGAAAAGTCAGGATCTGCGTTTCCATGAAGGCGGGGCAGGATCGCTCGTGTGCACTGACCCCCTGCGGCTACCGCTACGGCGCGAAGTGATTCGGGAGGAAGTAGAGCCGCCCGGCTTCCAGCTTCGGCACGAGCCCGGCCGCGAGATCCACCTCGATCTTCGCGTTGTCGGATTTCCCGAGCATGCGGAAAAGCTGGCGTAGCCGAAGGCGCGACTCGTAGCGAATAACAGACGCGTCAGGAGCCCCGGCCAGTTCACGCGCCTTGGCATACGCGTCTTCGACTTCGCCGACCTGGTTGATGAGCTTCGCCTCGAGCGCGTCTTTACCGGAAATCACGCGGCCATCTGCGACGCCATTACGAAGCTGCTCTTCGGGCAGATTGCGCTCCTTCGCGACAATGCCGACGAACTTCGAGTAAGTCTGCATGACGAGGCCCTGCACATACGCCTGCTCCTCTTCGGTGATTGGACGCGAACCACTGAGCATGTCCTTGAACTTGCCGCTCTTGAAGGTCCACATCGAGAGCCCCACTTTGTCGAAGAGCGCCTGGTAATTCAGCGTCTGCATGATCACGCCGATGCTTCCAGTAAAGGTGGTTTCGTTGGCAATCAGCCAGCTTCCGCCGCAGGCGACGTAGTAGCCGCCGGAAGCCGCAAGCGAGCCCATATAGACGACGACCGGCTTCTTGTCGCGCGTGCGGCGGACGGCATTGTAGATGGAATCCGAGGCGGTCACTTCGCCGCCGGGCGAATCGATGTAGAGCACGATCGCCTTCACCTTTTCGTCATCGACGGCCTGCTTGAGCTGGAGCTTCAGATCCTCCACAGCGGTCTCGGTCGCGGTGCCGGGCTCGCTCGAGCTGATGATTCCGCGCAGGTAAACGACGGCGATGCGCTGGTCGCTATTCTTTCCCTCCGAGACGAGCGCCTCGTCGAATTTCGGCAGCGCCGCGGGCATGAGGCTCGACGTCGCGACAGAGGCACTGTTGGCCACAAGGAAGAAGAAATTCAGCAGGATGCTCAGGGCGAGAATGATCACCAATCCCACGCCCAAACAGCCAAAGCGCGCGTTCGTCATAGGGGGCGGAGGGTGCAGAAAGGCTGCGGCTTGGGCAAGCGATGTTTGACGGCGAACACGCAGGCCCGCCTAGTAGCTCAGCGCGCGTAATTCCTTGAACGCGCGGCCGAGATATTCCAGCAGAACGGGTGGCGTAAGCGTTTCCTCCGACTCCGGCCCGGTGAAGATCGCGAGCTCGGCGGCGCGTCCGCAGAGCCAGGACGCAGCGCGGGCGGCGTCGTATAGATGGAGCTGCTGTCCGGCGAGCGCGGCACAGACGCCGGTGAGCACGTCGCCCATGCCGCCGGTGGAGAGGCCCGGCGAACCGGTGGTGTTGTAGCTGAGCGGGCGACCTAGTTGGCCGATGATGGTTCGCGCGCCTTTGAGCAGGATAGGATGAGGAAAACGGGCAGTAAAATGCTCGACCGCCTCGCGCCGGGTGCGCGTCTTGAATTCAGGATCGAGCCTCGCCATTTCGCCTGGATGCGGGGTGAGCAATCGCGGTCCAGCTGTGGAAGCCAATACGTCGAGCTCCGAGGCGAGGAGGTTCAGACCATCGGCATCGATGATCATCGGTTGTTTGGCGCGACGGATGAGCTCCAGCGCTTCCTGCGAGCGGCTCTGGCCAAGCCCAGGTCCGAGCGCGAGAACGTCACGGCCGGCTTCGAGCACCTCGAGATATGAGGCGACGGGGCGCACCATCACCTCGGGTGAAGTCGCCGGCGCGGCGATCGCGTGAATCTCTTCGGTGACGTAGAGCGAAACCAGACCGCCGCCGGCGCGCGCACAAGCTTCCGCGGCGAGCACCGCTGCGCCAGTGAGACCGCGAGAGCCTGCGATAATCCCAATGCGTCCGAAGTCGCCTTTGTGCGCCTCGAACGCGCGCCGTGGGAGCAGTGGAGCCAGCGTTGCGGCCGTGGTGACTTGCGCGTCCGCTTTGCCAGTCGCGCGCGCGGTGAGCTCGCGGAGCGGCAGGACGGCCAGCCGTCCAACCTGCCGCGTGGCGGAATCGGCGAGCAGGCCGCGTTTGGCAAAGCCGATGGTGAGCGTGAAATCCGCAGTCACCGCTTCTGGATCGGCCTCACCGGTGTCGCCGTTTAGGCCGGTTGGAAGGTCGAGTGAGAAGACGTGCGCATTCATCTCGCGCCGAAGCCGATTGATCTCCCGGCACGCAGCAGTGATCGGCTCTCGCAAGGCGCCGCCAGCACCGGTGCCGAGCAGTCCATCGAGGACGACCAGATCCGCCTGCGCATCGTGACGCTTGGCCGACGCGAAGCCGCGAACATCAGAGGTGAATTGTGCGTATTTCTGAGCGGTCAGCTCGCTCCAGTCCGCTTCCGGAAAGGGAGCACGTATTTCCACGTCCCAATCGTTGCTCTTGAGAAGGCGGGCAGCGACGAGCGCGTCACCGCCATTGTGGCCCTTTCCGAAGAAGGCGATGCAATGTCCAGCTCGCGGAAAGAACTGCTGCACCGCCGCTGCGATCCGTGCACCGGCTTCTTCCATGAGCGAATCCGCGGTCACACCTTCGGCAAATGCGCGCTCCTCCAGCGCCCGCATCTCAGCACTGCTTACGATCATCGGCAGAGCCCCGGCTCAGGTCCTCAGCGATACTTGCTGATGATCGCCCGGGCAAGAGCGTCCGCCAGCTGCTGTCGATACGCTGAAGAACCCGCGATTCTTGCGCCTTCCCGTCGATTCGTCAGAAAGCCAAGTTCCGCCAGCACGGCCGGGATCCGCGTCTTCCGGATCACATAAAAGCCGCGCCGCCGCACGAACCGATTCTCCGTTCCGGCCGCCCGCAAGACCTGGCCATGCACGGCAGCGGCGAAGCCCGCGCTCTGTCCGGTGTAATAGTATGTCTCGATGCCGTTCGCGCCTTCACGTGGAGCCGAATTGAAGTGGACGCTGATGAAGACCGCGTTGCGCTGCCGGTTGGCGATATTGCAGCGCTCACGAAGGCCGACAAAATAGTCGCCGTTGCGGGTCATGATGGTGCGCATTCCCGCCGCGCGCAGCCGTGCATTCAGCCGCTGAGCCACGTCGAGCGCATACAGCTTTTCCGAGTAGCGCTGACCGGGGACGCCTCCGCGGTCGTGCCCACCGTGGCCGGCATCGATTACGACGGTCTTGGCTGCGAATACCGGCGTCGCGAGCAGGAGCAACGCGCAGAGAATCAGAAAGGGGACAAAACGCTTCATAGAAACCGCTGCTGAAGGTCACCAAACGCGCGGCGATTGCGAGCGTAATTCTCTTCCACCTGCGATCACGCGCACTCCCGGTGAGGGGGTCGTGCCGTCACTCGAGCGCTATCGGCCTGGATAGAAGGTCTGAAAGAACTCTGCGTTGTCGCGCTTCACGGTATTGGCGAGCTCCTTGCCGAGCGTCTCGTGGTAGTCGAGCGGGACAGGTGCTACTTTGCGACGGATCTGGTGGTCGCCATATACGCTGTAGTGGGAATCATCCTCGCGGGTTAGTTGCTCCACGTTCTCGAAATCGTGCGCGAACGGCTCTTCTCCCAAGTATTGGTAGACGCCTTCAAGAATCGGTCCGGGATTCGCCACCAGATCTTCGAAGGGAACGATATGGAAGTGGCGATGCTGACCGCGCTCCACCGCGCCCATGAGTCGGATGAGCGTGTTGCCTACGGGGATCGAGTTCAACCACGCCGCGACGCGCATCTGGATGGTCCCCGTCTTCAGGCCAGTCGGATCATCTTCTGGAGGGTGGAGATGCGGATACTTGCGCCAGCGCTTCTCCATCGAACTGAGGATCGCTCTCAGGTCGCGCACGCAGACGATCAGTCGTGGCTGTGGGTGAAATTCATTCAGCCAGTCCACGGTTCCGAGCCAACCACGCGACTTGTCGACGCAGACTGGGCGATCGGTGCAGCCCTCGAAATAGCCATGCAAGGCCGCCCTGCAGTAGCTCAGGAAGGCCGTGCGCATCAGCTCCGGATCCTGCGCCCGGAAAAATGGCAATTTCGTGAAGTGCTCTCGCGAGGCGTAGAGAAGATCGTAGAGGCCGCTGGTCGGGGTGCAGTAGAAGCGGGGATTCTGGGCGAGGATGTTCTGAAGCAGAGTGGAGCCCGATCTTGGCAGGGAACTATTGAAGAAGATTTTTTGGGGAGTCATCGCGTCCAGGTTAAACCCATAAAGAGCAGGTCTTGTCATCGGACAAGACCTGCTCTTTCAAGAGGAGTTCGTGCGTCGATTAGCCTCTGCGGCGCGGGCGCAGCATACCGAGCATGCTAAGTCCGCCGAGCAGCGTCACGAGTGATGCAGGTTCTGGGACGACCGCGATATTTCCTTCGAACCGCACTTCCCCCACATTGAGGACATTCCCCCCGTGATTGCTGACGATGTCAAACCGAACGGCCTTGATGTTTTGGAAGGCTAAGCCGGTCAAGGAGAAGGTTTGCGTTGAAGTAGGATTGGCTGTCGCCGCGGCGACAGCGATCGACTGGGCGGGCGTAAAGGTTATTCCGTCGACCGAGGTGCTGATATTCACGTCCTTTGCGCCACGATTAAAGAGTGATGGAGCCTGGTAGCCCTGAGAACCGTTCCAGATGTAGGCTTGCGTGAGGTCGAAATTCTCCCCGAGCTGAAAAGTAAGCTGGCCGGTGTTGGTGCCATCCGGCGTGTTCCACATACTTCCACCGTAGTTTCCTGCGTTGTGGGTCCATGTCGAGACGGCGCCTGCAGTGTTTGCCAAGCCGCTTCCGTCGATCACGTTGGAGGCGCTGAAGTAGCCAGTGCCAGTCGGGCTGCTGGTTGCTGCGGTGGGAACGATGAGAGCGGCGTGTGCTCCTGCGGCGAGGTTGACGATGGTCGCGGCGGCCATCAAGGCGCCCGCTTTGAGACTGTGTTTCTTCATTTTTGTATT
Organism: Chthoniobacteraceae bacterium; assembly: GCA_036388395.1. Taxonomy (GTDB): domain Bacteria; phylum Verrucomicrobiota; class Verrucomicrobiia; order Chthoniobacterales; family Chthoniobacteraceae; genus DASVRY01. The sequence goes on along the minus strand of DASVRY010000438.1, from coordinate 4,658 downwards.
TGGTGGGATTTCATGTGCGCCACGGCCCAGCGGAATTGTGGGAGGACAGCGACAGGTGAAGCGGATGACATTTCCGTGAAGCCTCTGCAACGTGGCTGCTGCTTGATACGTTGGATTCAACTTTAACCATTTGCACCGTCCGGTGCCGGACGTAGCCTGACGCAATGCTTTCCTCGGTAACGCTCGCCTCCATTGGCAAAGAGGCCGGTGTTCACCGGTCGACGGTCTCACTCGCGCTCCGCGGCTCGCCGTTGGTTCAACCGCGCACCCGCGCGCGAATCATGGCAATCGCCGAGCGGCTCGGCTACGAGGCGAACCCGCTGCTGTCCGCCCTCATGTCGCAGAGACGCCGGCCGACCGAAAAGAGGAATGGGCCAACCTTGGGGCAGATCGCTGCTGTCGCTAAATGTAGCACCGCCGCGGTTTCGCTGGCCTTGCGGAATTCGCCGCGGATATCGAGCTCCACACGGGAGCGGATTGCCGGGATCGCTGCGGCGCTCGAGTACCGTCCCGATCCCTTCGAATCGGCTCGTGTCGCGCAACGGCAGACCGTGCGCGTCCAATTGCAGTGCTCGACGACGATCGCTTTTCTGAATCTCTTTCACGACATTTCCCTGTGGCGCGCCACGCCCAGCTTCACCCGCTTCTTCGCAGGAGCAGAGACTCGGGCTACCGAACTCGGGCTGCGTCTCGAGGAATTCCGACTCGCGGCGCGAGGAATGACCGGCCGCAAGATGACGGAGATTCTTCGCGCCAGCGGGATTCAAGGCATCATCATCGGTTCGGCGGAGCGGCCACGTGCCCATGTCTCGCTCGATTGGAAGTGGTTCTCGGTTGTTGCGCAGGCTCAATCCGTGGTGGCTCCTCGAGTCTCACGAGTCACTACCGATTATGCGCAATGCCTGGAGCTGGCCTTCCGGAAGCTCCGGCATCTCGGCTACGAACGTATCGGCCTGTATCTCCCACCGGATCTTGATCTTCGTTGCCGCGGTGGGTGGTCCAGTAACTTCCTAGGGCAGCAGCGCAAGCAGTTGGCCGCTCGCCGGATTCCCATCCTCGATTATCGGCACGGCGCCGAGAAGGAATTTGCCAGATGGTTCAGGAAGCATCGACCTGAGGCGGTGCTTACGATTGCGGGAATGGAGAGAGAACTGGCGGCGGCCTCTCTCGAAGTCCCGGATGATCTCGCACTGATTAATCTCACCGGCAATCCTGGTCATCCACACGAACCGAACAACTTGGTTGGCCGTTCCGGGCTCGATCTCCACCAGGAACGGATTGGCCGTGTTGCTGTGGAGATGCTTTTCAGCCAGCTCATCACGAATCAACGCGGCATTCCCGACAGCCCAGTTACCGCTCTTGTCGAAGGCACATGGGTCGATGGCAACACCGTCCGCAACCTCGGGCGCATCGTCTCTCCCGCAGCCGCGGTCGATGGAATCCTGCGCCGGCACCCATTGGGACTTCCCAACTTCGCCTCGGGCAAATCCGGGGAAGCTTAGCTTCGCTCCGCCAGATATTGCACGACCTGCTCCGCGAGCTTGGGACCGATGCCGCTCGTCTCGGCGATCTGGGCGGCGCTGGCTTTGCGCAGGCGTGCGACGCTGCCGAAGCTTTTCAGCAGAAGCTGTTTCCGGTGCTGGCTGACGCCCGGGCAATCGTCGAGGATACTCTCGCCGATCCGCCTCTTCATCAGGAGCTGATGGTAGCCGTTGGCAAATCGGTGCGCCTCATCGCGGATGCGCTGCAGCAGATGAAGCGCGCCGCTATCGTGCGGAAGCTGGAGCGGCAGCGGACGGGCAGGGCGGTAAATTTCCTCGAATTCCTTTGCGAGCCCAATGATCTCCTGCTCGTGCAGCCCGAGCCGTTGGAGCTCTTTGCAGGCTGCGCTGAGTTGGCCTTTTCCCCCGTCGACAATGACAAGATCCGGCAACCGCGGAATGCCTGGTCCGCTGTCGTCCGCCCGCACTCGCGCGATCGCGTCGCGCAGCTTCTCTTGTGAAATATCCGGCTCGTAATCGATCGTCAGGCTCTCGTCGCCGAGCTTGGTTTCGGGCGTGCGCGCGGTGGCGAGCGCCGCTTCGCGCAAGACCCGCGCATACCGCCGTCGCACGACTTCGGCCATGCTGCCAAAATCGTTCTGCCCCTGTACGGAGCGGATCCGAAAGCGGCGGTAGAGGTGATTCGCCGCGCGGCCATCGATGAAGCAGACCATGCTCGCGACGATGTGCGTCGTGCTGATGTTGGAAATATCGAAGCACTCCATCCGGCGCGGGGGCCTTCCGAGCTGAAGCGCATCCGCGAGTGCGGCGAGATCTTTCTCCGGATCGATCGCGCTCGAGCCGCTCAGCCGGTGGCGCATGTCGCGGGTGTAGCGGGCCATCGGCTTCGTCGTCTTGCGGAGATCCTCCAGCATATTGCGCAGCTCGGCTGCGCGCTCGAAATCAAGCTTCGTCGCGGCGTCCTGCATCTGTTTCTCAAGTTCGCCGAGCGCCTCCTTGGATTGCCCGTCAAGGAAATCACAAGCCTCATCCACGCGCTGCGCGTAAGCCTCGGCGGTAATGTCCGCGAGCTTCATCGGCACCTGGTAGGTCGACGATTTCAGCTCGCGCTCGGTCGGATTTCCGCGCCCAAAAGTCAGCACACCGAAACGCTTCCGCATGAACGCGAGCGTCTGCCGCAAAGCACCGGCGTGAGCGAACGGTCCGAAGTAGCGCGCTCCTTCCTCACCCTTGAACCGTGTGAGGCGAAACCGCGGCCACTCTTCCCGCGGATCCACCTTCACGAGGAGGAACCGTTTGTCGTCGCGGAAGCTGACGTTGTAGCGCGGGCGAAATTCCTTGATCAGCTTGCCCTCGAGGAGCAGCGCCTCGGGCTCGCTGTTCACGGTGTGAAATTCAAAGTCCCAGATACTATCGAGCAACGCCCGCGTCTTGATATCCGCCGTCATCTTCCGCGACGGCATGAAGTATTGCCCCACGCGCTTGCGGAGGTTACGCGCCTTGCCGACGTAGATCACGCGGTTCAGCCGATCACGCATGAGGTAGACGCCCGGCTTGTGCGGCACATCGTGCAGCTTGGCGCGGAAGTCGGTTTTTTCGCGGGAGATGGACACGGGAACAGGAGACGCGGGCGCTTAGCATCGCTCCGGTTCGCTCAGAGTTCCAGCGTCCTGTCGCGTGGTATGAGCGCTGAACCGTCCTGTGCGGAAAAAGATTATCAAAGTCGCTTGTGGGGGAGCTCGGATAAAGTAACCTCCGCGATGATCCCTTTCTACAAGAGGTTTTTAGCGTGTGGCGGAGCAGTGGTGCTCTCAGGGCTTGCCTGCAGCAGCGCCTCGGAAGGATCCATGAATCCCAAGCAACAGAGCTCGTTTGCTCCTTGGGAAGCAGCCTTCGCCCGAGATGGGAACTTTTACGGAAGCACACTCGAAGGCGGGCTGGTTGAAGGTGGCCTGATCTACAAGTTCAATCAGTTGGGGCAAGTGCGCGGGTTCATCGCCTTCCCCCGGATATTCAGCTCACCGGCTATTCGGAATTTCGGCTCAAATCCTGAAGGAAAGCTGGCGGAAGCGTCGGATGGATCACTCTACGGGAGCACGCGGACCGGTGGGGTATTTGGAAATGGCGTCATCTACCGGGCTCAACGTGACGGCAGGCTTTCTTTTCTTTATCACTACCGGTCTCAATCGGGAGGGGGCTACAAAGGAACGGTGGTGTGCTCCGAAGAGGGAACGCTTTACGCAATCGCTGGCGGCGGGCAGACGCTGGTTCAACTCGCGCGCGACGGAACTGAGCAAACCTACGATCTACCTTCGCTCACCGGCTCGGGAGGATTCGATCTGCTCATCACTGCCGCGGGCGAAGTCCTGGTAGGCACAACGCACCGAGGCATATGGAAGCTAACACCAGACGGCAGCTTTGAGTTTTTCGGAGGTGAAGGCTTTCATCTCCGCGGGATAAAGCAGCTTCAGGATGGAAGCGTCGTCGGAATAGCCTCCCAAAGCTTGAGTGAGGGGCCGACTCGCATCTTCCGGGTGGATGCTGAAGGAACATATTCTGTGCTCCATGAGTTCGCGTTACGGTTTGAGGGCCTCAACCCTTTTTGGGTGGCGGTACAAACCGACGGCAGTCTGGTCGGAGCTACCAGCACGGGAGGATTACAAGATGCCGGTACTCTCTTTAAGATCATTCCAGAGACTGGCGTGTTCTCGGTCCTGAACCACTTGTCTCCCCATTTCTTCAACCGGCTTGGCTCTGTCTGGATGGAAGAAGCTCTAAGCTACGCAACTGAGTCGCTGGGGAATCTGAAGCCAGCGACAAAGGATGACATTGTTCCCGCACAGCGGCTGAAGGCTGAGCAAACGGAGGACGCAAATGCCCCACTTCAGGTGAAGATCAACGTTTTGGCTAACGATAACGACGCGGATGGCGACCTCTTGACGATCATTGCTGTGGGCGCGCCTCTGCGCGGAGTAGCTAGTCTGGACGAACTAACCGGCAAGATCATCTACACTGCCGATGGTGCTGAGGCCCAAAACGACTCCTTCACCTACACTGTGAGCGACGGCAAGGGCGGGACAGCAACCGCAAACGTGATCATCCGAACGAAGGCGACCGGCCGCTACGAAGGAATTGTGACTTCGCGGAAAGTTGAGG